>NZ_JAUHUK010000009.1:0-223575 GCF_030417915.1 Pseudomonas sp. C32
GACGGTTCAGGCACCAACGACACCTCGACGCTGAACATCAGCGTCACGCCGGTCGACGACAGCTTCACCGACGCCAACGAAAACCACTCGACCCTGGAAGACACCGCCCTCACCGGCAGCGTCCTCGCCGACACCACCAGCGTCGACGGCCCGGTCAGCGTGGTGAACTTCACCATCGGTTCGACCACCTATACCGCCGGCAGCACTGCGACCATCGCCAACGTCGGCACCTTGATCATTGCTGCAACCGGCGCCTACACCTTCACGCCAGCCGTCAACTACAACGGCACCGTGCCGACCGTGACCTACACCGTCACCGACGGTTCAGGCACCAACGACACCTCGACGCTGAACATCAACGTCACGCCGGTCGATGACCCGAGCGTGCTGGCTGCCGATGTCACCTTTGTCCTTGAGGACAAGGTCGCGACCGGTAACGTACTGACCAACGACCGCGATGTGGATAACGCTCTCAGCGTTGCCAAGTTCACGGTGGGTGGCATCGAGTACACAGCAGGGGGCACGGCCACCATCGCCAACGTCGGCAGGCTGACGCTCGGTGCCAACGGTGAATACAGCTTTACCCCTGCCAGCAATTGGAGCGGCAAGGTTCCGACGGTGACCTACATCACCAGCACCGGTTCGACTGCGACGCTGGACATCAGTGTGACCGCCGTTGCCGATGCACCGATCGTGACCGCCACCACGACTCAGGTGGCCGAGAACAGCAGCATTGCGTTGGGTCTGAAGGTTACGTCCGTGGATACGGATGGCTCTGAAACCCAGACCATCACCTCGATCAGCGGCATCCCGGTCGGTGCGACGCTGACCGACGGCATCCATACCTTTACCGGCACGACCGGCAACGCTGTCGTCAACCTCAACGGATGGGATGTGAGCAAGCTGAGCTACACGCCGGCTCCGTATGCCACCGGCACCAACACGCTGACAGTTACGGCAGTCTCGACCGAAAGCACGGGTGATTCGGCCAGCAATACGACTCAAATTCCGATCACGATTAATCCTGCGGTCTATAACTCGGTCACTGGCACAGCAGGAGATGACAATTTCAGCGGCACCAACGGCAACGACATCATTGTTGCCGACATCGGTGGGCTGTCGGTCGTACCGGGCCAGAATTACAACATCGCGTTCATGGTCGACAGCTCGGGCAGTATGGGTGATGCCTCCATGGCGGCGGCGAAGAAATCCCTGGAAGCGGTGTTTAACTCGCTGATTGCCAGTGCAACGTCGAAAGACGGCAACCCGGGCGTCGTGAAAGTCTTCCTCGTGGACTTCGATTCGACGGTCAGGGAATCGGTTGCGGTCGACCTGTCGAAAAATGGCGCTCTGGATCAATTGAAGTCCATTCTCAAGAACATGGAATCGGGTGGCAACACCAACTACGAGGACGTGTTCAAAACCACCGCCAACTGGTTCAAAAGCGCCGATGCGATGAGCAACGCGAATGTGATCAACCTCACCTACTTCATTACCGACGGTGAGCCGACCGCTTACACCAGCAATGAACAGGTCAACCCGGTCCTCGTCGACTACCACGAAAAACAAAACAGCACCCCGGACGCGACGCTAGACGGGCTGTTGAAATTTGTTAACTACCAGCCAGGCAATGTGTTCACCACAAAGATCGAAGGTGTCGTTCGTACGTTGATCGATTCCGACGGCAATGTGTACAAATGGAGCCAAAACAACAAAGGCAAATGGTCATCGTCCTTGCTCGATGGGACAATTCATGCGCAAGGCGATGGCACCTACGAGCTGTCCTACAACAGTGGTTTTTCCTCTGTCAGTACCTCTGCCAGCCATGCGGCAGCGGCATTTGCGTTACTGGCCGCTGCCAATTCCACTGTTCAAGCCATCGGGCTGAACAACAGCGTCCACGAAAACCAACTGGCCCCGTACAACACCACCGCTGGCAAGCCGTTGGCCAACATCGACCCGTCAGATCTGGCCAACGCGATTCTTGGCCACAGCGCGGCCACACTGCCGGGCAATGACACCATCAGCGGCGGCGAAGGCAATGACCTGATTTTCGGCGACCTGGTGAGCTTCAATGGCGTAACCGGTGAGGGCTACACCGCGCTTCAGTCTTTCGTCGGCCTGCAAACCGGCGCCGAGACCAGCCAAGTCACCCCAAGCAACGTGCACCAGTACATCACCGAGCATTACAACGTGTTCGATGTGTCTGGCGCTCATGATGGCGGCGATACGCTGTTGGGTGGTGCCGGCAACGACATCATTTTTGGCCAGGGTGGCATCGACACTCTCGACGGCGGTACCGGCAATGACATTCTGCTCGGTGGTACCGGCGATGACGTTCTCCTGGGTGGAAAAGGCAATGACACCCTGATCGGCGGCCTGGGTGGCGACACCTTCGTCTGGAAAGCAGGCGATACCGGCAACGACGTGATCAAGGACTTCAACGCCGACCAAGGCGATCGCATCGACCTGCGCGATCTGTTGCAGGGTGAAACCGGCAGCACCATCGACAACTTCCTGAAGATCACGGACGCTGGCGTACTACAAGTCAGCAGCACAGGCCAGTTCAACTCGGGCAACGCAGCCGCCGCTACGCCGGACGTGACGATCAAACTGGAAGGCAACAACTGGTCATCCGCCAACCTGCACAACCTGATTGCCGGTAGCGACCCGACCATTAAGGTCGACCATAACAACAGCTGATGCACAAATAACGGCCGCCCCTTGTGGGGCGGCCGTCACGTTTGTGATCAAGGCCCGATGACGATTTCGTCGGCGCGCCTCATACTGGCGTGCAGTTGGCCTATGCTGCTGACAGCATGACGCTGGTTCATTCTGAGGGATGCTCAATGTTTTACGTGCAACGCGATGCGCAAGGCCAATTGGTTCGCGTGGAAGCCGCGGCTTATGCCGAGGCCACGGAAACGCTGTCGGCCGACCATCATGAAATCCAGGCCTGGTACGCCAACGAAACCGTTGAGCACAGCCTGAACCACCTCAAGCGAAGCGACTCGGAAATGATCCGGGTACTCGACGACTTGATTCAGGTGCTGACCCAGAAAGGTGTAATCCGCGTCACCGACCTGCCACCGGCGGCACAAGCCAAGCTCATGGACCGAACCCAGGCCCGTGAAGCGTTGGGAGGCTTGAGCCATTTGATTGATGAAGATGAGGGAGGGTTGATCTAACCCCCCCCGCCATCGTTGCCTGTACTGACGCCATCGCGGGTTTTTCCGCGATGAGTATCACTCGGTCTTGCTGACCGCCATCAAGCCTTGGGCTTGGTCTTCTTCGCTGCTAATACCCTGGCAAAACGTCGGATTTTTCCTCGATGTTTTGGGCGGTTTCATCACGCGAAAACGCTCTTCCTACACCCAGAAAACACAACCCGATAAACCTTGTTTAGCGGCCTTCATAGTTACTTCATGAAAGCCACAACACCTTGTGCCTTTGCCTACAGTTGCGCCAGAATCCGCCGGCTTGTGCGCCTTGGCGCAGCTCAGTAACTTGATCCCCGTCACTGCCTATCAGTGATCGGGTTTAGTAGCCCATGGGTTGTTAGCAAGGTGCATAGCGTTCTCGTCAGTCAGGCTCATAGGTCTGCACTTGATGGTGGCTGTGCGTAGGGCGCCTTCGGGTGCGCCGGTTTTGCTAACTCCCCCGGTCTACTAACCTGCGTACAGCTGCCACCCACTTCGTTTAGTAGCGAGGCGGTTGCGGCTCCATTCAGGGAGTTTGCAAACATGTTCAAGGTGACACCCAATCCGCCGGAAACAGATCCGGCATCGCCCTACGAACCCCTCGACGCCCACACGCTTCACGAAGCCGCCGAACGCGCCCTCGACCCTCACATTCCACCGGCAGAAAAGAAACCGCCCAAGCGCAACGGCCAACTCTTCAGCGTCTGCCCGGGCATCAACACTGAAGCACTCCTGGCCAACGCCTCAGAAGATTTGCTGTCCATCAGCGCCATCGCCGCCGGCCTCGCAGACGATGTGGATGGCTCACGCCGCTCCATTGCGTTGGCGGTCAGCCGCATGGCCGACGGGGTGCATTTGTTGATAGAGCAGGCACTGGATCATCTGAATGAACCCGAAATGGCCGCGATCATTGCCAGGCAACAAGGCCAGGCGGGCTGATCCGCTGAACCAGAAACAAAAAAATGGGCACCCAACCTGATTGGCGTGCCCATTTTTAATGCCGTCCCGCGATACGCGAGCGGTGGATATCACTTACGGATTAACGCTGTCTTTCAACGATTTACCTGGCTTGAACGCTACGGTGTTGCTGGCCTTGATTTTGACGGGTTCACCGGTTTGCGGGTTTTTGCCGGTGCGGGCACCGCGGTGGCGCTGCAGGAAGGTGCCGAAGCCCACCAGCGTTACGCTGTCTTTGCGGTGCAGGGCGCCGGTGATTTCTTCCAGCACGGCGTTGAGAACGCGGTTGGCTTGCTCTTTGGTGAGGTCTGCTTTTTCAGCAATGGCGGCGGCGAGATCTGGTTTACGCATATGAGTGAAGCCCCTTTGACGGTTTGTTGTTGTTATGTCCGTGCTGCTCTCTGCGGAGCAGCGCCCAAAGCGCCGCAGGTGCTCTACTCTGCGGCAGACGGGAGTGAGGATGGCACGCAGCGAGGCCCCGCGCCAGTATCGACGCGGCCATTGTTAGGGCAAAAGGGGGGTGATTCCGACAGAACGACCAGTATTTACGCCAACAGAGCCGGAAGCTCTTTGTTCAAGGCCAGTTTTTCCATCACGGCCGCGCCTGTCAGGGCATAACCGAGCAGTTTGCCCGAGGCATCGCGGCATAAAACCTTGATGTCGGCGCCCTGCCCTTCGACGGTCCAAATACCTTCTGCACCCCGTGGTGGCGGGGAAACCACCAACGGGCACACCGGGGTTTTCACGGTGATTGGCATCGGACCATAGGTCACGGCGGTCGGGTTGCCGGCGAGGGTCTGGGCCAGCGCCCGGGCACAGCTCATCAGGGGCATGACGTACAGCAGGTTCAGGCCGTCGACTTCGGCGCAGTCGCCCAAGGCGTAGATGTTGGCGTGGGAGGTTTGCAGGTGGCGGTTGACCATCACGCCGCGATTGACCTGTAAGCCCGCCGCTGCGGCCAGGTCGATGCGTGGGCGCAGGCCGATGGCCGAGACCACCACGTCGCACGGGATCACCTGGCCCTCGGACAGGTGCGCCTCCAGGCCGTCCGCCACTTTTTGCAGGCGATTGAGCACCGGGCCGAGGTGGAAACGTGCGCCAAGGCTTTCGAGGCCAGCCTGCACCGCGGCGGCGGCGGCCGGGTGCAGCAGGGTCGGCATGACTTGTTCGCACGGGGCAACCAGTTGCACTTCGTAGCCACCCGAGGTCAGGTCGTTGGCGAATTCGCAGCCGATCAGGCCGGCACCGAGCAGCAAGACACGGCGTTTGCCGGCCGCTGCGGCGCGAAAACGGGCGTAGTCCTCGAGGTCGTTGATCGGGAACACGCTATCGGCGGCGTCGCCTTCAATCGGAACGCGCACGGTTTCGGCGCCCCAGGCCAGGATCAGGTCGCGGTAGATCACCGCTTCTTCGCCGATCCACAGGCGCTTGTGGCCCGGGTCGATGCCGCTGATGCGCGTATGGGTGCGCACTTCGGCCTTCAGTTGCTCAGCCATGGCGCCGGGTTCGGCCATGCTCAGGCCGTCGGCGTCTTTGTTTTTGCCAAAACCGGTGGAGAGCATCGGTTTGGAGTAGGAGCGCCCGTCATCGGCGGTAATCAGCAGCAGCGGGGTTTCGCTATCGAGTTTGCGAAACTCGCGGGCCACGTTGTAGCCAGCGAGCCCGGTGCCAACGATTACGACAGGTGCGTTCATTCCTAACTCCCAATGTTTGATCAGTTGATTTCGATCATTTCGAAATCCATTTTGCCCACGCCGCAGTCCGGGCACAGCCAGTCTTCGGGCACGTCCTGCCACAAAGTGCCAGGCGCAATGCCGTCATCCGGCCAGCCGTCGGCTTCGTTGTAGATCAGGCCGCAGACGATACATTGCCACTTTTTCATTCAGGTACTTCCTCAGGTTTCAGGCGTTTTGCCGGCGCGAACGGTCGATGGTTGAAGCGCTGCCGTCCGGCTCAGGGCGTTTTGTACTGATCGAGCCCGGCAGATGCAAGCCTGTTCGGCGCAACGGCGGGCCGTTGAATCAATATCGGTGGCTGACATGGTAAGCTCGCCGCCTCATTTGCTGCCAATAATGACTCATTGTGCAACACACAGACTCCCCCTCCCCGGCCCCGCTCTGGCTCTCCCGCAGCCGATTGGCGCGCCTTCCCGACGCCCCCATTCTGGACTGGCTTTTCGACGAAGGCTCGCTGACCCGACGCCTTATTCACCTGTCGAATGATGCCTTCAGCGTCACACCGCTGTTCGAAGGCTGGCAGCCGCTGCGCACCGATGAATGCGCTGCGCTGGACCTGGCCGAAGGCAGTGAAGGCTGGGTGCGCGAGGTGTATTTGCGTGGTCATGGCGAAACGTGGGTGTTCGCCCGCAGCGTGGCATCACGCAGTGCCTTGCAAGGCGACGGCTTGCACATGGATGAACTGGGCAGCCGCTCGTTGGGCGAATTGCTGTTTTGCGACCGGGCGTTCCAGCGCCAGGCCATTGAGGTTTGCCATTACCCGCAAGCGTGGTTGCCGAGCGACGTGCGGGCACCTGAATTATGGGGCCGCCGTTCGCGTTTCGATCGGGGTGCGTTGAGCATCCTGGTGGCTGAAATTTTCCTGCCGACCCTGTGGAACGCCGCCGGCGTCCAACCGGAGAACCGTTGATGTACCAGAGCCTGCTCAAGTCCCTGAACCGCTTGAACCCACGGGCGTGGGATTTCATTCAGTTGACCCGCATGGACAAGCCGATCGGCATTTACCTGCTGCTGTGGCCGACGCTGTGGGCGTTGTGGATTGCCGGCAAGGGCTCGCCTTCATTGGCGAACATCGTGATTTTCGTCCTCGGCGTGGTGCTGACCCGCGCAGGCGGTTGCGTGATCAACGACTGGGCCGACCGCAAGGTCGATGGCCACGTGAAACGCACCGAGCAACGCCCGCTGGTGAGCGGCAAGATCAGCTCCAAAGAAGCGCTGGTGTTCTTTGCGCTGCTGATGGGCGTGAGTTTCCTGCTGGTGCTGTGCACCAACGCCGCCACGATCTGGCTGTCGCTGGGCGGGCTGGCGCTGGCGTTCAGTTACCCGTTCATGAAGCGCTACACCTATTACCCGCAAGTGGTGCTGGGCGCGGCGTTTTCCTGGGGCATGCCGATGGCGTTCACCGCAGAAACCGGTGAATTGCCAGCTGTCGCTTGGTTGCTGTGGATCGCCAACCTGATGTGGACGGTGGGTTACGACACGTATTACGCGATGACCGACCGCGATGACGACCTGAAGATCGGGGTGAAATCTACCGCGATTCTGTTTGGCGAGGCGGACCGCGTGATCATCCTGACCCTGCAAGGGTTGGCGCTGGGTTGCCTGTTGCTGGCGGGGTCGAAGTTCGACCTTGGCGGCTGGTTCCACCTCGGCTTGCTGACGGCGGCGGGCTGCTTTGCTTGGGAATTCTGGTACACCCGCGACAAGGACCGGATACGTTGCTTCAAGGCGTTTTTGCACAACCATTGGGCGGGGTTGGCGATTTTTGCCGGGATTGTGCTGGATTATGCGTTGCGGTGACCGTTGAAAGATCGCAGCCTTCGGCAGCGCCTGCGAAGGCTGCGATCATTTTGCGATTTACATATGTTCGCGGACGACGTGCCAGACGTCTTTCATCTTGTCGCCCGTCATGTCTCCGGGCGCTTTGTCCTTGACGAAGTAGTACAGCGGCTTGCCACCGTAAGCCCACTGCATCGTCCCGTCGTCACGGGTGATGACTGTCCATTTACCTTCAGGCTTGGCGCCCGCCTCGGCCTTCAGCGGCGGCCAGTTTTCTGCGCATTGCCCGGTGCACACCGACTTGCCACCCGTGTCCTTGTCGAAGGTGTACAAGGTCATGCCTTTATGGTCGGTCATCATGCCGTCTTTCATCATCGCCGGTTCGCCAGCAAAGGCCATCGAAGGCAACAGCAGCGCGGCCGCCAGTAGCAACGCTTTAAAGGAATGCGCGTGTTGTGTCATGGAAACCTTCCTTTGTGGTTGTCAGGATTCGGACTTAAAGCTTAGTTCAGGATCCAGCCAATCACCGGGCGGCTAAAATACTGTCACACGACTGCAATAATTCCGTTATCTAATGCGGCGCAAGACAGTTAAATGACAAGAGGATTAAGGCATGGTTGGCAGGAGCATTCTGATCGTCGATGACGAAGCGCCCATTCGCGAAATGATCGCCGTGGCGTTGGAAATGGCCGGCTATGACTGCCTGGAGGCAGAGAACTCACAGCAGGCCCATGCCATTATCGTCGACCGCAAACCGGACCTGATCCTGCTCGACTGGATGCTGCCCGGCACGTCTGGCATCGAGCTGGCGCGACGCCTCAAGCGTGATGAACTGACCGGGGACATCCCGATCATCATGCTCACCGCCAAGGGTGAAGAGGACAACAAGATCCAGGGCCTGGAAGTTGGCGCCGACGACTACATCACCAAACCGTTTTCCCCTCGCGAGCTGGTGGCACGCCTGAAGGCCGTGCTGCGCCGCGCCGGCCCGACCGATGGCGAGGCCCCGATTGAAGTCGGTGGCCTGCTGCTGGACCCGATCAGCCACCGCGTGACCATCGACGGCCGTCCTGCCGAGATGGGCCCGACCGAATACCGTCTGCTGCAATTCTTCATGACCCACCAGGAACGTGCCTACACCCGTGGCCAGTTGCTGGATCAGGTCTGGGGCGGCAACGTTTACGTTGAAGAGCGCACCGTCGACGTGCACATCCGCCGTCTGCGCAAAGCCCTCGGCGATGCTTACGAAAATCTGGTACAAACCGTGCGCGGCACTGGCTATCGGTTCTCGACCAAAGCCTGATCCGACCGCCAGACTCGCTGACAAGGACGCAAATTTTCCGTGAATCAAAACTGGCATGGCACCCTGATTCGCCACATGCTGCTACTGGTCACCGCCTGCCTGGTGATCGGCCTGATCACCGGCTACTACGGCTGGAGCCTTGCCGTTGGCCTGGGAATCTACCTGGCCTGGACCCTCAAACAGTTGCTGCGCCTGCACGAATGGCTGCGCCTGCACAAACCCGATGAAGCGCCACCCGACGGCTACGGCCTGTGGGGCGAGGTGTTCGACAGCATCTATCACCTGCAACGCCGCGACCAACGGGTGCGCGGGCGCCTGCAAGCGGTGATCGACCGAGTTCAGGAATCCACCGCTGCGCTGAAAGATGCGGTGATCATGCTCGACTCCGATGGCAACCTGGAGTGGTGGAACCGCGCCGCCGAAACCCTGCTGGGCCTCAAGACCCCGCAAGACAGCGGCCAACCGGTGACCAACCTGGTGCGCCATCCGCGCTTCAAGGAATACTTCGAGCAGGACAGCTACGCCGAACCGCTGGAAATCCCTTCGCCGACCAACGACCGCGTGCGTATCCAGCTGTACATCACTCGCTACGGCAACAACGAGCACCTGATGCTGGTACGCGACGTCACGCGCATTCATCAGCTGGAACAGATGCGCAAAGACTTCATCGCCAACGTCTCCCACGAGCTGCGCACGCCGCTGACGGTGATCTGCGGCTACCTGGAAACCCTGCTCGACAACGTCGAGGAAGTGAACCCGCGCTGGACCCGAGCCCTGCAGCAGATGCAGCAACAGGGCGGGCGCATGCAGACACTGCTCAACGATTTGCTGCTGCTGGCCAAACTGGAAGCCACCGATTACCCGTCGGACAACCAGCCCGTGCCCATCGACGGTTTGCTGCAATCGATCAAGAGTGATGCCCAACAGCTCTCGGGGCAGAAAAACCAGCGCATCACCCTGGAAGCCGATGCGACGATTCTGCTCAAGGGCAGCGAAGCCGAATTGCGTAGCGCGTTTTCCAACCTGGTGTTCAACGCGGTGAAGTACACCCCGGCCGAAGGCAATATCCGCATTCGCTGGTGGGGCGATGACCAGGGTGCACACCTGAGCGTGCAGGATTCCGGGATCGGTATCGACAGCAAACACCTGCCGCGCCTGACCGAACGCTTCTATCGCGTCGACTCCAGCCGCAACTCCAACACCGGCGGCACCGGCCTTGGGCTGGCAATCGTCAAGCACGTACTGCTGCGCCACCGCGCGCGGATGGAAATCAGCAGCGTGCCCGGTCACGGCAGCACCTTTACCTGCCATTTCGCACCGGCCCAGGTCACTCGATCCCGGCTTATCAGCACCACGGATTGATACCGGCCAGCACGCGCCACTAGGCAATCGACAAGTCAGCCGCTACATTGGCTGACTTGTGCCTGCCTTTCAGGCGCGATTTTTTCTTCCCTTTTGAATTACACGGAACCCGCAAAACTCCATCATGGACCCTTCCCCTGGTTTGACCCTCGCTACCATTTTCGCCGACTTCGGCATGATTCTTTTTGCTTTGATCCTGGTTTTGCTCAACGGATTCTTCGTTGCGGCGGAATTTGCCATGGTCAAACTGCGCTCGACCCGGGTCGAGGCCATCGCTGAACAGAACGGCTGGCGCGGGCACATCCTGCGCACCGTGCACAATCAGCTCGATGCCTACCTGTCGGCCTGTCAGCTGGGTATTACCCTGGCTTCCCTGGGCCTTGGCTGGGTCGGTGAGCCGGCCTTCGCGCACATTCTTGAGCCGTTGCTGAGCGCCGTCGGCGTCGAGTCGGCCGAGATCGTCAAGGGCGTGTCGTTCTTCACCGCGTTCTTCATCATTTCCTACCTGCACATTGTGGTCGGCGAGCTGGCCCCGAAATCCTGGGCCATCCGCAAACCCGAATTGCTGTCGCTGTGGACCGCCGTGCCGCTGTACCTGTTCTACTGGGCCATGTACCCGGCCATTTACCTGCTC
Organism: Pseudomonas sp. C32; assembly: GCF_030417915.1. Lineage (NCBI taxonomy): Bacteria > Pseudomonadati > Pseudomonadota > Gammaproteobacteria > Pseudomonadales > Pseudomonadaceae > Pseudomonas > Pseudomonas sp. C32. The sequence continues at coordinate 10,972 of NZ_JAUHUK010000009.1, forward strand.
AACGCCAGTGCCAACGCCATTCTGCGCATCGCCGGCCAGGGTGAGCCCGGCCCGCATCACGAGCACCACTACAGCCGTGAAGAACTGAAACTGATCCTGCACTCCAGCCGTGGCCAGGACCCGAGTGACCAAGGCATGCGCGTACTGGCTTCGGCAGTGGAAATGGGCGAGCTGGAAGTGGTCGACTGGGCCAACTCCCGCGAAGACCTGGTGACCCTGGAGTTCAACGCACCGCTCAAGGAAATTCTGGCGATGTTCCGTCGCCACAAGTTCAGCCGTTATCCGGTGTACGACAGCGAGCGCCAGGAGTTCGTCGGCCTGCTGCACATCAAGGACCTGCTGCTGGAACTGGCAGCCCTGGACCACATCCCGGAGTCGTTCAACCTGGCTGAACTGACCCGCCCGCTGGAGCGTGTGTCGCGGCACATGCCGCTGTCGCAATTGCTGGAACAGTTCCGCAAGGGTGGCTCGCACTTCGCCGTGGTCGAAGAGGCCGATGGCAACATCATCGGCTACCTGACCATGGAAGACGTGCTGGAAGTGCTGGTGGGCGACATTCAGGACGAACACCGCAAGGCCGAACGCGGCATTCTCGCCTATCAACCGGGCAAGCTGCTGGTACGGGGCGATACGCCGCTGTTCAAGGTTGAGCGCCTGCTGGGCATCGACCTCGACCACGTCGAAGCCGAAACCCTCGCCGGGCTGGTCTACGAAAGCCTGAAACGGGTTCCGGAAGAGGAAGAAGTGCTGGAAGTCGAAGGTTTGCGGATCATCATCAAGAAGATGAAAGGACCGAAGATCGTTCTGGCCAAGGTGTTGATGCTGGATTGACGTCTTTCGCGAACCTGTAGGAGCCGGCTTGCTGGCGATGGGTGCGCCGCGGTGTCATGTGATACCGCGTTATCGTTCATCGCCAGCAAGCCGGCTCCTACTGCCCAACGCAAAGTTGGGCAGTGCGCTCACCGGCTGGTTGAACTGGTACGGAATCGATACCAGCCCCAGCCCGGTATTGCGCTGCACCACAAAGTGCAAATGCGGCCCGGTGCTGTTGCCGGTGTTGCCCGACAGCGCCAAGGCACTGCCCACCGCCACCTGTTGCCCTTCTCGAACCTTTACCGAGCCTTTCTTCAAGTGCAGGTAAACCCCCATGGTCCCGTCTTCGTGCAACACCCGCACGAAATTGCCGGATGCATCGCTGCCGCGCCCGCGCTGTCTGTTCTCGGTTTTCACCACCACCCCGCCTCGGGCGGCAATGATCGGCGTGCCCTCAGGCATCGCAATGTCTATCGCATAACGGCTCTTGGGGCCGAAGTGGCTGTAGGGGCCATTGGCGCCCTGGCTTATCCGGAACGGCCCGCCACGCCAGGGCAATGGATACCGATAACCCACCATGGGCCCTGAGGGGTCGCCCAGGGAGTATTTGAACGTCGGGACATACGCGAGGGGCTTTCCAGCATTGGTCGCCGTGAGCTGCGCCAGACGAACACTGGAGCGTAGCGGTATCACCCGCCGAATCGTCCGCTTCGGCACCCCGCTGGCGTTCTTCACCCCGGCGAAACTCAATTCAACCTCTACCGGCGCATACAGGTCATTGCGCACGTACACACTGTGCACGCCGTTTTTCTTCGTGACGATGAGGCGTACCTGGCGCTCAAGGTGCTCCTCCATGCGATCGCGAAAAACGAACACGTGGGCGCCTTTGCTGGGGCGGTCACTGTAGGTGACCACGCCATAGACGTCTTTGGACTTGTAGATGGTCATCGCCACGGCCGAGGTGGCGACCATGAATAGGCCACATAAAAACAGCAGGCGCGTGAACATGGGCAAAGGCTCTGTCGAGTTAGGCCTGGAACTCAGCCTAGCAGCTGCAATGGACCCGGCTAGTCGGCAGATGTTTCAGAACGCGTGTTCAGCAGATGTGCGGTAGCCGTGATGGCCCCATCGCGAGCTCGCTCCACGCGGCGATCCGACAATGGGGCCTATCAGGCGACACACCTCAAGCGCCTGGAATGAAGTGTTTCTGCGCCGTGCCTCGGGCAATCAGGCGGGAGATGTAGTCGAGTTTCTGCGCATCCTGATCGACAAAGCGGAAGGTCAATTGCAGCCAGTCGCTGTCAGGTTTTGGCTCGTGGGCGACGACCGCGTGCAGGTAGCCGTTGAGACGGGCGACTTCAGCGTTGTCGCCTTGCTCGAGGTCCAGCACGGCGCTGTCGAGGATTTGCGGCAGGGTCTCGGTGCGCTTGACCAACAACAACGCCTCTTTGAGGCTCAAGGCTTTGATCACGCATTGCTGAATGCCATTGGGCAACCGCAGTTGACCCTGACCACGCCCTCCTCCGGCGGCGGCAGCCACCGGGGCCTTGACCGAAGGGCTGTTGAGCAAGCCACGGGCAGGCGCGGCGGCAGGTGCAGCAACCACGGCAGGCTTGCCACCGGTCAATGCGCTCAAGGAGTCGTTGGCAAAGGCCGGGCTCGTCTTGGTGGCGGCGATGTTGGTCAAGGCATCGAGTTTGCCGACCTTGTGCAGCGCCTGTTTGACCTTGGTCAGCAGCTGCTCGTTGGTGAACGGCTTGCTGACATAGCCGGAAACTCCGGCCTGAATTGCCTGGACGACGTTCTCTTTGTCGCCACGGCTGGTCACCATGACGAAGGGCATGGTTTTGAGGTTGTCTTGCTCGCGGCACCAGGTCAGCAGTTCAAGGCCGGACATTTCGGGCATTTCCCAGTCGCACAGGACCAGGTCGAATGCTTCCTTGGCCAGCATGGCTTGCGCCTTTTTGCCGTTGACCGCGTCTTCGATCCGCATGCCGGGGAAATAGTTGCGCAGGCACTTCTTCACCAGGTCACGAATGAACGAGGCATCGTCCACGACCAACACACTGACCTTACTCATCCAAAACCCCTTTAAAAAATCCCGGCCAGCATACCGCTTTGCTGATGGCACTTTGCCAAAAACCTTCAGTCACGCCGGACTTTTCGTTCGCGGGGTGCTGCTTTTCGAATTCGTGAGCCGCAAACGAAAACGCCCGGCCAAAAGGCCGGGCGCTTTACGTGGGCAACCTTACTTATCGTCAGATTTGCCCGGAACATTAGCGGTTTCGCCGCTGGTTCCTTCAACTTCTTCCTTCATGCGCTTGAGGCCCAGGTGTCGCACGTCGGTACCGCGCACCAGGTAAATCACCAGCTCCGAAATATTGCGCGCGTGGTCGCCGATGCGCTCCAGCGAACGCAGCACCCAGATAATGCTCAAGACTCGCGAGATAGAGCGCGGGTCTTCCATCATGTAGGTCGCCAGCTCACGCAGGGCTGTCTTGTACTCGCGGTCGATGATCTTGTCGTACTGCGCCACCGACAACGCCAGGTCGGCGTCGAAACGGGCGAACGCGTCCAATGCATCGCGAACCATGTTGCGCACCTGGTCGCCAATGTGGCGAACCTCGACGTAACCGCGTGGCGCTTCGCCTTCTTCGCACAACTGAATGGCGCGACGGGCAATCTTGGTCGCTTCGTCACCGATGCGCTCCAGGTCGATCACCGACTTGGAGATGCTGATGATCAGACGCAAGTCAGACGCGGCCGGCTGACGACGGGCCAGAATGCGCAGGCATTCTTCGTCGATGTTGCGTTCCATCTGGTTGATCTGGTCGTCGATCTCGCGCACCTGCTGGGCCAGGCCGGAATCGGCCTCGATCAGCGCGGTCACCGCGTCGTTGACCTGCTTCTCGACCAGCCCGCCCATGGCCAGGAGGTGGCTGCGCACTTCCTCCAGTTCGGCGTTGAACTGCGCGGAAATGTGGTGGGTAAGGCCTTCTTTACTAATCATCTTTTTCGCTCCGCGAAAGTTGCAAGCTTCAAGCTGCAAGCTTCAAGCAGTTATGTATAAATCCTGAAATCGCACCGCTTCTATCTTGCCGCTTGTAGCTTGTAGCTGGCGGCTGTTCGGCTAGCCGTATCGGCCCGTGATGTAGTCTTCGGTCTGCTTCTTCGCCGGATTGGTGAACAGGGTGTCGGTATCACCGAATTCCACCAGTTTGCCCATGTACATGAACGCCGTGTAGTCGGAAACCCGCGCGGCCTGCTGCATGTTGTGGGTCACGATGACGATGGTGAACTTGGATTTCAGCTCGTAGATCAGCTCTTCGACTTTCAGCGTGGAGATCGGGTCGAGTGCCGAGCACGGTTCGTCGAGCAGCAGCACTTCCGGCTCTACGGCGATGGTGCGGGCGATCACCAGACGTTGCTGTTGACCACCGGACAGGCCCAGTGCCGACTCGTGCAGACGGTCTTTGACTTCCTCCCAGAGTGCCGCGCCTTTCAACGCCCACTCAACGGCTTCATCAAGGACACGCTTTTTGTTGATGCCCTGGATACGCAGGCCGTAGACCACGTTCTCGTAGATGGTTTTCGGGAACGGGTTCGGCTTCTGGAACACCATGCCGACGCGACGGCGCAGCTCGGCCACGTCTTCGCCCTTGCGATAGATGTTGTTGCCGTACAGGTTGATCGCCCCGTCCACGCGGCAGCCATCGACCAGGTCGTTCATGCGGTTGAAGGTCCGCAGCAGCGTGGACTTGCCGCAGCCGGACGGGCCGATGAAGGCGGTCACGCGCTGTTTCGGGATGTTCATGCTGACGTCGAACAGCGCTTGTTTGTCACCGTAGAACAGGCTCAGGCCCGGCACTTCGATGGCTACGGTTTCCTGCTCGAGGTTCAGGCTCTGCTTGTCGCGACCCAGCGCCGACATGTTGATGCCGTGGGTATGTGTTTCGTGCTGCATGGGAGGCTCCCTGTGCTAACAAATTCGGTTCAGTAGACCGCGGGCCGTGCCCGCGGGTTACACAATTCTTTGTAGGAGCCGGCTTGCTGGCGATGCTGGCAACTCGGTCCAGCAGGCTCACCATGGTGATGCCTTCGCCAGCAAGCCGGCTCCTACAGGGTTGATCAGCTATCCAGCGCTTTGTACTTCTCGCGCAGGTGGTTCCGGATGTAGACCGCCGACAGGTTCAACGTCGCGATCACCAGCACCAGCAGCAGCGCCGTGGCGTAGACCAGCGGTCGTGCGGCTTCGACGTTCGGGCTCTGGAAACCGACGTCATAAATGTGGAAGCCCAAGTGCATGATCTTCTGGTCCAGGTGCAGGTACGGGTAGTTACCGTCCAGCGGCAACGACGGCGCCAGTTTCACCACACCCACCAGCATCAGCGGCGCCACTTCACCGGCGGCACGGGCCACGGCGAGGATCATGCCGGTCATCATGGCCGGGCTGGCCATCGGCAGCACGATCTTCCACAGGGTTTCAGCCTTGGTCGCGCCCAGGGCCAGCGAGCCCTCACGCACGGTGCGAGGAATCCGCGCCAGACCTTCTTCGGTCGCCACGATCACCACCGGCACCGCCAGCAGCGCCAGGGTCAACGAAGCCCAGAGCAGACCCGGTGTACCGAAAGTCGGTGCCGGCAATGCTTCAGGGAAGAACAGACGGTCGACCGAACCCCCCAGCACGTAAACGAAGAAGCCCAGACCGAACACGCCGTAAACGATGGCCGGAACACCCGCCAGGTTGTTCACCGCGATGCGGATAATGCGGGTCAACGCGTTCTGCTTGGCGTATTCACGCAGGTACACCGCCGCCAGCACGCCGAACGGGGTCACGATCATCGCCATGATCAGGGTCATCATCACGGTGCCGAAGATCGCCGGGAAAATCCCGCCTTCGGTGTTCGCTTCACGCGGGTCGTCGCTCAGGAATTCCCAGACCTTGCTGAAGTAGAAACCGATCTTGGTGAACGTGCCCATGGCGTTCGGCTGGTAGGCGTGAACCACTTTACCCAGGCCGATTTCGACTTCTTTACCGTTGGCGTCGCGGGCGGTCAGGCTGTCGCGGTTGAACTGCGCATGCAGATCGGCCAAGCGCGCTTCAACGTCCTGATAACGCGCATTCAGCTCGGCGCGCTCGGATTCCATGTCCGCTTGCGCGGCGGCATCGAGCTTGCCTTCCAGTTCCAGTTTGCGAGTGTGCAGGCGGATACGTTCGAGACCGGCGTTGATCGCGCCGATGTCGGTCTTTTCCAGCGACTTCAGTTGCGCAGCAAGCCCGTTCACGCGGTCGATCCGCGCTTGCAGCTCAGGCCACGATGCCTCGCCTTCGGCGATGACCTTGCCATCCTGTTTGACGTTGACCAGGTAGCCGTAGAAGTTGCCCCATTCACGACGCTCGATAGCCATCAGCTCAGGTGGCGTCTTCTGGTTGGTCAGCCATTCGCCGACGATCCAGGTGAAGTCGGTGCCGTTCAAGTCACGGTTGCCGACCTTGATCAGCTCGCGGGTCATGAACTCAGGGCCTTGGTCCGGCACTGGCAGGCCCGCGCTCTTGAGACGCGCACGTGGCACTTCTTCTTTCTGGACCACTTCACCGATGACCAGGTGATTAGCCTGGCCCGGTACGTCGTAGCTGGCGTGGATCAGGTCCGCCGGCCAGAAGTGACCCAGACCGCGCACGGCAATCACTGCCAGCAGGCCAATGGTCATGATGACCGCGATGGACACCGCGCCACCGCTGATCCAGACGCCGGGGGCGCCGCTCTTGAACCATCCTTTCAGGGAGTTCTGTTTCACAGACTTCTACCTTTGCTTAAAGCGACGAGTATTTCTTGCGCAGACGCTGACGAATCAGTTCTGCGAGGGTGTTCATGATGAAGGTGAACAACAGCAGCACCAGCGCCGAGAGGAACAGCACGCGGTAGTGGCTGCCGCCGACTTCCGATTCGGGCATTTCCACCGCAACGTTGGCGGCCAGGGTGCGCAGGCCTTCGAACAGGTTCATTTCCATGACCGGGGTGTTACCGGTGGCCATCAACACGATCATGGTTTCACCGACCGCACGGCCCATGCCGATCATCAGTGCCGAGAAGATGCCCGGGCTGGCGGTGAGGATCACCACGCGGGTCATCGTCTGCCACGGCGTCGCACCGAGGGCCAGAGAGCCCAGGGTCAGGCCACGTGGCACGCTGAACACGGCGTCTTCGGCGATGGAGTAGATGTTCGGGATAACCGCGAAGCCCATGGCCAGACCGACCACCAGTGCGTTGCGCTGGTCGTAGGTGATGCCCAGGTCGTGGGAAATCCACATGCGCATGTCGCCGCCGAAGAACCAGTTCTCCATGAACGGGCTCATGTACAGCGAGAGCCAGCCCACGAACAGGATCACCGGGATCAGCAAGGCGCTTTCCCAGCCATCAGGGACTTTCAGGCGAATCGACTCAGGCAGGCGGCTGAAGGCGAAGCCGGCAACCAGAATACCGATCGGCAGCAGCATCAGCAGGCTGAAGATGCCCGGCAAATGCCCTTCCACATACGGTGCGAGGAACAGGCCGGCGAAGAAGCCGAGGATCACCGTCGGCATCGCTTCCATCAGCTCGATCACCGGCTTGACCTTGCGGCGCATGCCCGGAGCCATGAAGTACGCGGTGTAGATCGCCGCCGCAACGGCCAGCGGAGCGGCCAGCAGCATCGCGTAGAACGCCGCTTTCAAGGTACCGAAGGTCAGCGGCGACAGGCTCAGTTTCGGTTCGAAGTCGGTGTTGGCGGCGGTCGATTGCCAGACGTACTTAGGCTCGTCGTAGTTCTCGTACCAGACCTTGCTCCACAACGCGCTCCACGAGACTTCCGGGTGCGGGTTGTCGAGCAGCAGCGGTTGAAGCTTGCCACCGGCTTCCACGATCAGGCGGTTGGCGCGAGGCGACAGACCGAAAACACCCTTGCCTTCAACAACCGGCTCCACCAGCAAAGTGCGGTGGGCGGTGCTGTGGAACACGCCGAGCTTGCCGGAGGCGTCGAGTGCAATGAAACCCTTGCGGCGCTCTTCGGCGGTAATTTCAACGATAGGCGTGGTGCCCATCTGGAAGGTACGGATCTGCTTCAGACGTTGTTCGCCATCGGGGTCACGCGCCATGAACCACTGGGCCAGACCGCCGTTGGAATCGCCAAGGATCAGCGAGATACCGCCCACCAGTTGAGTGCTGGCGGTGATTTCAGCGTCGGCGTTTTCCAGCAATTTGTAGCGCCCGTTGAGGCTCTTGTCGCGCAGGCTGAACACGTCGGCCTGGGCACGCCCGTTAATCACGTACAGCCACTGCTGACGCGGGTCGACGAAGATGTTCTTCACCGGCTCGGTCATTTGCGGCAGGTCGATGCGCTTCTGCTCGTTGGTGACTTCGCCGGTCATCATGTTTTCTTCGCTGGTCAGCGACAGAACATTGAGTTGCGAACCGGTGGAGCCGACCAGCATCAGGGTCGAATCGTTGGCGTTGAGGCTGACGTTCTCAAGGGCACCGCCGGCTTCGTTCAGCGCGATTGGCGCTTCGCCATACGGATACTCGATGGCCGGCGAGATGGTTTTCTTGCCGTCCGGGTAGCTGACTTTGTAAGTGTGGCGGAACACCAGTGCCTGGCCGTTGGACAAGCCCACGGCTACCAACGGTTGCCCTGGCTGGTCTTTACCGATGGAGGTTACGGTGGTACCGGCCGGAACAGGCAGATCGACGCGCTTGAGTTCGGCGCCACTGTCGATATCGAAGAACAATGCCTGGCCCTTGTCGGAAACCCGCATGGCCACCTGGTTCTGCTCTTCCAGGGAGAACATCAACGGCTTGCCGGCGTCTTGCATCCAGGCTGGCGTGATGGCGTCCTTGGACGTCAGGCTGGCACCCTGGAACAGGGGCGCAACGACGTAGGCAAGGAAGAAGAAAATCAGGGTGATCGCGCCGAGAACAGCGAGGCCGCCCACGAGGACGTACCAGCGAGTCAGCCGATCTTTGAGCGCGCGGATGCGGCGCTTGCGTTGCAACTCAGGCGTATTGAAATCAATCCGCTTGGGGGGATTAGTAGTCATGTTGGAATTGGCCAGATCATTCATTCGCACACCCTAGCGATCCTGTATGACAGAAAGATGACAGTGCAGTGACGCGACAAATCCGCCGCTGGGGGTAGCCAGCAGCGGATAGAGAAATTTGGGGGTGTAGGAGCCGGCTTGCTGGCGAAAATGGTACATCCGACACATTTTCTGCGGATGGATGACCATCGCCAGCAAGCCGGCTCCTACAGAGTCCGGGACTAGCCCGGACTCAGGGTTTTACTTTTTTGCGACTTCAGGGCCGCCTTCTTTCAGACCCAGGTCAGCCAGTGCTTTTGCAGCAACCTTGGCCGGCAGTGGGATGTAGCCGTCTTTCACCACAACTTCCTGACCCTGCTTGGACAGAATCAGTTTCACGAACTCGGCTTCCAGCGGGGCCAGAGGCTTGTTCGGGGCTTTGTTGACGTAGACGTACAGGAAGCGCGACAGAGGATACTTGCCGTTCAGGGCGTTTTCTTCGGTGTCTTCGACGAAGTCCTGGCTGCCTTTCTTGGCCAGAGGCACGGTCTTCACGCTAGCGGTCTTGTAGCCGATGCCCGAGTAACCGATGCCGTTCAGCGAGGAGCTGATCGACTGCACGACCGAAGCCGAACCTGGTTGTTCGTTCACGTTTGGCTTGTAGTCGCCTTTGCACAGGGCTTCTTCTTTGAAGTAGCCGTAAGTGCCGGATACCGAGTTACGACCGAACAGTTGAACCGGCTTGTTGGCCAGGTCGCCGGTCACGCCCAGGTCACCCCAGGTTTTCACGTCGGCTTTAGCGCCGCACAGACGAGTGGACGAGAAGACCGCGTCGACTTGTTCCATGGTCAGGTGCTGGATCGGGTTGTCCTTGTGAACGAAAACAGCCAGGGCGTCCACGGCAACCGGGATAGCGGTTGGCTTGTAGCCGTACTTCTGCTCGAAGGCAGCCAGTTCGGTGTCCTTCATCTTGCGGCTCATCGGGCCCAGGTTGGAGGTGCCTTCAGTCAGCGCAGGTGGCGCAGTGGCGGAGCCAGCGGCCTGAATCTGGATGTTTACGTTCGGGTATTCTTTTTTGTAGTTCTCAGCCCAGAGGGTCATGAGGTTGGCCAGAGTATCGGAACCAACGCTGGACAGGTTGCCCGACACACCAGTGGTCTTGGTGTAGCTCGGGATAGCAGGGTCAACAGCGGCAACCGCGTTGGCAGTCGCAACGCCAGCAGCGACAAAAGTCATTGCCGCCATCAAACGCTTCAGTTTCATGCCTTACTCCTAGCAGATAGGGTGTGTTAAGTCGGGGCCAAGTATCAGCAGGCCGTGTGAACACTCTATGGCTGAAATATGACAATTGGATGAAAGGCCAGCATTCGGTTATTTGCAGGATGATTCGCGCCGCCCTCAATCGCCAGCAGGCTGGCTCCCACACTTGGCATGCATTTCAACTGTGGGAGCCAGCCTGCTGGCGATTGGGCCGGTACAGACAATGAAAAAGTCGAAATCAGCGACCCTTCTTCCAGAGATACGCACCCACCACAATCCCGACCCCGCACAGCACCGCCACATAATAAGCGGGGCCCATTGCACTCTCCTTGAGCAGCAAGCTGACAACCATCGGCGTCAGGCCGCCGAAAATCGCGTAGGCCACGTTGTAGGAGAACGACAGACCGCTGAAGCGCACCACCGGCGGAAACGCTTTGACCATCACGTACGGCACCGCGCCGATGGTGCCGACCAGCAGACCGGTCAGGGCGTACATCGGGAACAGCCAGTCGGGATGGTCGGCCAGGCTGTGGTAGAAGGTCCAGGAACTGGCCAGCAACGCCGCACAGCCAAAGACGAAGACGCGTCCCGCACCGAAGCGATCGGCCAGTGCGCCGGCAACGATGCAGCCAAAACTCAGGAACACGATCGCCACGCTATTCGCCTGCAGGGACGTGGTGGGCGAGAAGTGATAGACCGTTTGCAGAACGGTCGGGGTCATCAGGATCAACACCACGATAGCGGCAGACAACAACCAGGTCAGCAGCATCGAAATCGCGATGGCGCCACGATGGTCACGCAGCACCGCACGCAGCGGCACTTCTTCGGCCAGGGCCTTGCGCAGTTGCAACTCGGCGAACACCGGGGTTTCGTGCAGCCAGCGACGCAGGTACACCGAGAACAGGCCGAACACGCCGCCCAGCAGGAACGGGATCCGCCAGGCGTAATCCGCCACTTCCACCGGGGTATAAATGCTGTTGATTGCGGTAGCGACCAGAGAACCCAGCAAGATCCCCGCCGTCAGGCCGCTGGTCAGGGTGCCGCAGGCGTAACCGATGTGACGCTGCGGCACGTGTTCGGAAACAAAGACCCACGCCCCCGGCACTTCACCACCAATCGCCGCGCCCTGAATCACCCGCATCAACAGCAACAGGATCGGTGCCCACAGGCCAATCTGCGCATAGGTCGGCAACAGGCCCATGATCAGGGTCGGCACCGCCATCATGAAAATGCTCAAGGTGAACATCTTCTTGCGACCCAGCAGGTCGCCAAAGTGCGCCATCACAATGCCGCCCAGCGGCCGCGCCAGGTAACCGGCAGCGAAGATGCCGAACGTCTGCATCAGGCGCATCCACTCGGGCATGTCCGGCGGGAAGAACAGCTTGCCCACCACGGTGGCAAAAAACACGAAGATGATGAAGTCGTAGAACTCAAGCGCACCGCCCAGAGCGGACAGCGACAGCGTCTTGTAGTCGTTGCCGGTCAATGGACGTGCGGGTTGCTCGGGTTGCGCGATGCTCGAGGGCGCTGGGGTCATGGCAAGGGCTTCTCTTATAGTCGGATTTGCAACCTCAACAACGCTGGTAGAGGCTTGGGCAGGTCGGGCACGATAGCAAATTGTTCGAAAAAGCACATAGAGGTGCGTTTTTGACGGTCAAAATGAGAACCGGACGGTCGTCTCGGAGTCTACCGACCGATATACTCGCAGCCTGCTCCGGTTTTCGAGGGGTTGCTGTGCGAAGACGTCGTTGGCCTCATTCACCGAGGCCAGCCGATTTCGCAGAGTTTCCCTTTAGACGCCTTAGGAAAACGTGACGAACGTAGTATGTTCGGTGCTGAATCGTTTTTCCCGAAGACGGCTACCACCAGCAGTACCAACGAAGAGTCACGGGTCAGAGGCACCCCCGGCATGATAGAGCTCGAACAAGAAGATCCAATCCCGCAAGGCGACCTGGCCCTGCAAATCACCGCGCTTCCTCGCGAAACCAATGGCTTCGGCGATATTTTCGGCGGCTGGCTGGTGGCGCAGATGGATTTGGCAGGCACGGCGATGGCCAGCAAGGTTGCTGGCGGGCGCGTCGCCACCGTGGCGATCGACCGTATGGCGTTCCTGGTGCCGGTGGCGGTGGGTGCTCAGCTCTCCTTTTATACCCAGGCGCTGGAAATCGGCCGCAGCTCGATCAAGATGATGGTTGAAGTCTGGAGCGACGATCCGTTGTCCAGCGAGTGGCGTAAAGTGACCGAAGCGGTGTTTGTGTTCGTCGCCATCGATGGCAGCGGTCGCACCCGCTCGGTTCCAGCAAGGGCTCGCTGAAGGCGATTCTAAACCTGGCGTTTGTTTTGCGGTCTGTAGTCGTCATTGTTCCTGATCGAGAGCTGTCCCATGAACACGCCCAACGTTGAAGCGGTAAAACTGGATGAACTGAACTGCTGGCGTATCCGCCACGGTCAGGCCGAATTACTGGTGGCCCAGCAAGGCGCGCACATCCTCAGTTATCAACTGGCGGGCGAGCCGCCGCTGATCTGGCTCAATGACGAGGCCGTGTTCAAGACCGGCAAGAGCATCCGCGCCGGCGTGCCAGTTTGTTGGCCGTGGTTTGGCAACCTGACGCGCAATCCGCAAAGTGTCCAGGCGATGCGCGTCAGCGCTGAAGCGCCGCCGGCTCACGGGTTGGTGCGAGCGATGGACTGGGAGTTGGGCGGCATCGAAGCCGAAGGCGAAAGCCTGAAGATCGAGTTCCTTCTGCCCTACCCCGAAGGTGGCCTGCCAGGCTGGCCGCACCAGGTGGACTTGAAGCTGAGCATTCGTCTGGATGAGCAACTGCATATCAGCCTGACCAGCCATAACCAGGGCGCTGAAACCGTCAGCATCAGCCAGGCGCTGCACAGTTATTTCGCCGTCAGTGATGTGCGCCAGGTGCATGTCGAAGGCCTCGATGGTTTGAACTACATCGAGACCCTGGACGACTGGAAAACTGTCACCCAGCGCGGTGACCTGCATTTTGCCGGCGAAACCGACCGCATCTACCTCGACACGCCGGCGCAATTGAGCATCGTTGATCCGCAATGGGAACGACGCATTGAACTCACCAGCAGCGGCTCGCGTTCGGCGGTGATCTGGAATCCATGGATCGCTCGCGCCGCCGCGTTCAGCGACATGGCTGACGATGGCTGGCAACGCATGCTGTGCATCGAGACGGCGAACGTGATGGGTGATGTGGTGAATCTGGCACCGGGTGCCAGTCATACCCTTGGCGTGAGTATCGGTAGCAAACCGCTGTAAACCTGTAGGAGCCGGCTTGCCGGCGATGGCGCCCTCAAGATCGCTTTCGCCAGCAAGCCGGCTCCTACAGTACTTTTACAAATCCGACTCTTCCACGACTCTGACCTTCGCCGCATCCAGCGCATACGCCGCATCAGCCAGATCATTGCTGACCTTCTCGACCTTCAACGTACCGGTCACCCACAGCGGCGTGTAGATATCGTTCAGCTTCAAGCCTTTCGGATACCGCACCAGCACCAACTGGTTGGGCGGCGGAGGCGGCACATGGATGCAGGCGCCCGGATACGGCACGAGGAAGAACAATGTGCTGTGCCCCTTGGCGTCGGTTTCCAGCGGCACCGGATAACCGCCGATACGAATGTTCTTGTCGTTCATCGACGCCACGGTTTTGGTCGAATACATCACCGCCGGCAAACCTTTGGCCTGCTTCATCCCACCCTTTTCGGTAAAGGTGCCAGTGGCTTCGGGCGAGTCGTGATCGATTTCGGGCATGGCCTCGAGGGCTTTCTGGTCCGACTTGGGCATCAGGTCGAGCCAGTCGGTTTCCGGCAGCTCGCCGGCATGGGCAAGGCCCGCACCCAGTAATAGAAAAGTCAGCAGAAGACGGCGCATGAAGGTGCTCGGCAAGGATAAGGAAATCGCCGAGCATTCTAGCCCTCCCGGCTTGCACGGCCGAGAGGGTTTGTCACTTGAATCAGCTCTTTTTGACCAGGCCGTAGATCACCAGCAATACAACAGCGCCTACCAGTGCACCGATGAAGCCGGCACCTTCACCCGCATGATAAATACCCAGGGCCTGGCCGCCGTAGGTGGCTGCCAGCGAACCGCCGATACCGAGCAGGATGGTCATGATCCAGCCCATGTTGTCATCGCCCGGTTTCAGGAACCGCGCGAGCAGGCCGACAATCAAGCCGATAAAGATGGTTCCGATAATTCCCATGGCATTTCCCTCTGATTGAATTGGCTGAGTCCTAGCCAAAGCCTAGTCAGACTTTGGCATCCTGCCATCAGAGAACGGTGCAACCTCAATGGTTCCACCGCTGCCACATGAAACTATTCGGCGATGAGCGCTTCGACCTTGAGGATCTGCGCGGCCAGCGTCTCGCGGTCTGCACAACGCAGGTTGGCGTGACCGACCTTGCGGCCGACCTTGAACGCCTTGCCGTAATGATGCAGATGGCAATCGGCGATGGCCACGACTTTCTCGGTGTCCGGTACTTTACCGATGAAGTTGAGCATGGCGCTTTCGCCAACCTTGGCCGTCGAACCCAACGGCAGACCGGCCACGGCCCGCAGGTGGTTTTCGAACTGGCTGCACTCGGCGCCTTCGGTGGTCCAGTGCCCGGAATTGTGCACACGCGGGGCGATTTCGTTGGCTTTCAGGCCACCGTCGACTTCAAAGAACTCGAACGCCATCACGCCGACATAATTCAGCTGCTTGAGCACACGGCTGGAGTAGTCTTCGGCCAGGGCTTGCAGCGGGTGATCGGTGCTGGCCACGGACAGCTTGAGAATGCCGCTGTCGTGGGTGTTGTGCACCAGCGGATAGAACTTCGTTTCGCCATCTCGAGCGCGCACGGCGATCAGCGAGACTTCGCCAGTGAACGGCACGAAGCCTTCCAGCAGGCACGCCACGCTACCGAGCTCAGCAAACGTGCCGACGACGTCTTCAGGGGTGCGCAGGACTTTCTGGCCCTTGCCGTCGTAACCCAGGGTGCGGGTTTTGAGCACGGCCGGCAGGCCGATGGAAGCCACGGCGGCATCGAGATCAGCCTGGGACTGGATGTCGGCGAACGCCGGGGTTGGAATCCCCAGGTCCTTGAACATGCTCTTTTCGAACCAGCGATCGCGGGCGATGCGCAGGGCCTCGGCGCTCGGATAAACCGGCACGAACTGCGACAGGAACGCCACGGTTTCGGCTGGAACGCTTTCGAACTCGAACGTCACCAGATCGACTTCATCGGCCAGTTGACGCAAGTGATCCTGATCGCCGTAGTCGGCACGCAGGTGTTCGCCCAACGCCGCCGCGCAAGCGTCCGGCGCCGGGTCGAGGAAAGCGAAGTTCATGCCCAGCGGAGTGCCCGCCAGCGCCAACATGCGACCCAACTGGCCGCCACCGATTACACCGATCTTCATCGTCAACAACCTCAGGCGATGCGTGGGTCTGGATTTTCCAGGACGCTGTCTGTCTGCTCAGCACGGAAGGTTTTCAGCACTTCATGGAACTGCGGGTGCTTGGCGCCCAGGATGCTCGCCGACAGCAAGGCAGCGTTGATCGCACCAGCCTTGCCGATGGCCAGGGTGGCGACCGGAATGCCCGCAGGCATCTGCACAATAGAGAGCAGCGAATCGACGCCCGAGAGCATCGCCGACTGCACCGGCACACCGAGCACCGGCAGGTGGGTCTTGGCCGCACACATGCCAGGCAAGTGGGCCGCGCCACCGGCACCGGCAATGATCACCTCGATGCCACGCGCCTCGGCTTCTTCAGCGTACTGGAACAGCAGGTCCGGGGTGCGGTGGGCAGAAACCACTTTCACCTCGTAAGGGATGCCGAGCTTTTCCAGCATATCGGCGGTGTGGCTAAGGGTGGACCAATCGGACTTGGAGCCCATGATCACGCCAACCAATGCACTCATCGTCGTGCCTCTTCTCTCTGGGCGCCCGCAGGCGCATCAAAAAACAACAAGCCACGCATTATGCGTGGCTTGATTGTACGAAATTATGGCCGGTCGTAACCGGCCGAAGGCCGCGCAGTATACCTCAAAGAAGCAGATAAACAGCCCCTGTGGTGACCATCTGTCATACGGGCAAAAAACAGGTATTTCCTGACTATCAAGTCAGTCAATCGAATGCCGGCCGATCGTGAACTTCCCTGATTTTCTGGATCAGTAAATATCGAACACCTTAAATAACTTAAAACAACTTGAAACTTGCCAGAAGACTTACACCAAGATAATTATCAATGACATTGATACGTAACTGAACAGGAAGTTCAAAACATGAAAAAACCCATCTCGATAATGATCGTCATTCATAAAGACCTTCAAAACCATCAAAAAGCTGCTTTATATGCCGATTATTTTTCGTGGCTAAAACCAGAGCTCGAATCCATTTCCGGGCGGGATGTCCGGTTTTATATGCTTCATCACGATGAAGTACCGAAACTGGCAGAGTACAACTTCAGGAACGAAGACGCTTCGGCATCGCTGGATGGCTGGAGAGACTTGATACAAGACTGGTATATAAGCCTGACGCAAACCGGCGAGTATGAGTCGAACCTGACCAAATTCCTTTTATTGACTCGAAACAACATCAACGCAACGGCAGGCGGACTTATCGCAGTGACACTCGGATACGCCGAAATCAAAGGGCACTGTGCAATTGCAGCAATCACATCCGTCCGCGCTCCCGCACATGAAATTGGACACATGCTTGGCGCAACACATGAAGACAGCGAAGTCATCTATGACGGCTGGTGGCACGATTCGATCATGTTGTCGGACTCGTTCTCAGGCGTGCGCGGAAACGCCTATCGATACAGTGACAAGAACAGGGAAAACATTCGCGAACACCTCAACAAATTTGCATAGTCAAAGTACCGCCAACAACCGACACCAAAACCCATTTTGAAATTCTGACTTGTCGATATAGCGCTTCCATAGAAAGGAATCACTGATGCCGCTACTTCCGATTACCTTAACCGTTTTTTTGCATGAAGATCTGAAAGACCAAAACCTGAATCTGCTCTGCAGTCATTACTTTGACTGGCTGGAAGACCACATCACCGTAATTTCAGGTCGCGACATGAATACCGAATTCATAAAACCTTCAGACGCGCCTGGCATCAGCAGCATCGATTACAAAACCGAGGATCTTCAGCACCTTCTTAAAAAATTTAATGCCGAAGTCGTACTTTATGTAAAAAATACTAACGGTAGTTTCGAAAATGCCATTCACAAATACATGCTGTTAACGCGCGACATCATTAACGAAACAACCCTGGGGGTGGCTGCCAGTCCAGGCGCTTTCGCAGTCGCATCGATCACGGACTATTTCACTGCGGCCCACGAACTGGGTCACATGCTCGGTGCGAGCCATGAGGACAGCGGCGACATCACGACTTACTACGGACCCGCCAAGTCGCTCATGCATGCAACCGCTGACGGTATCGGCGCCCGCTTCAGCCAAAGCAATGAGGACAATATTCGCCGTTACCTCGGTCAGTACGATTGAGACAGGATTGCGACAACGCCGCTGGATCCAGGCCACTCGCGTGGCCAGGAGGATTTCGCCCTCATACAGCAGAGCTCGCCGCGCCCCCTTCAAGCTTGCGCCAGAGCAACCGCACATTCGCCTTGCGCACCAGTGCGCAGCGATACAAACGGATCTCCAGCGGCACATGCCATTGCGGCCCACCACAAACCACCAGCTCACCGCGCGCCAGTTCGGCGCGCACGCTAAGTTGCGGTACCCAGGCGATGCCCAAACCTTCCAGGGCCATGCTTTTCAGGCTATCGGCCATGGCAGTTTCGTAGATGGTGGTGAAGCGCAATGCCCGTTGTCGCAACAACATGTTCACCGAACGGCCAAGAAACGCACCGGCGCTGTAGGCCAGCAATGGCACGCTGCCCTCGCCTTCCAGATCGAACAGCGGTTTGCCATCCGCATCCGCCGCGCAGACCGGCAGCATTTCGGTGTGCCCCAGGTGCAACGAGGGGAAAATTTCCGGGTCCATCTGCATCGCCGCGTCCGGGTCATAGAACGCCAGCATCAGGTCGCATCCGCCTTCGCGCAGGGCATGCACGGCGTCGCCGACGTTGGTCGCCACCAAGCGTGTGGCGATGTTCAAACCTTCGTTACGCAGCTGTGCGATCCAGCGCGGAAAGAAACCCAGCGCCAGCGAGTGCGCGGCCGCGACCTGCATCACTTCGCCCTGCCCGCCTTCCAGGTGATGGAGATGGCGCAGCACTTCACCGAGTTGCTCAACCACGGTTCGGGCAGTGACCAGAAACAATTGCCCCGCTGCCGTCAGCTCGATCGGCGTGCGCGAGCGATTGACCAACTGCAGCCCCAACGCTGCCTCCAGACTGCGGATGCGCCGACTGAACGCCGGCTGCGTGACGAAACGTCGTTCAGCCGCCTGGGAGAAACTGCGGGTGGCAGCCAGAGCACTAAAGTCCTCCAGCCATTTGCTTTCCAGATTCATCACGTCCTCCCGGACACGCACCAATTTAGGTCACACGCTCGCCGTCAATCCGGCGTCACACGGGCATTATGCCGAATATGCATAGCCTAGTGTTTAACAGCATTGGCCCAAAAATCTCCACGAGCCTAGCATTCGCAGCGTTCCGGCATAGACCGGGTTCATATCGAGATGATTTCTATCATGTCCTCCGCTGCATCTTTCCGCACAGAAAACGACCTGCTTGGCGCCCTCGAAGTACCGGCTCAAGCGTATTACGGCATCCAGACCCTGCGAGCGGTGAACAACTTCCGCCTCTCGGGCGTTCCGATTTCGCATTACCCGAAACTGGTTGTGGGCCTGGCAATGGTCAAACAGGCCGCTGCCGACGCTAACCGCGAGCTGGGTCATCTGAGCGAAGCCAAACACGCTGCCATCAGCGAAGCCTGTGCACGATTGATCCGCGGTGATTTCCACGAAGAGTTCGTGGTCGACATGATTCAAGGTGGCGCCGGTACTTCCACCAACATGAACGCCAACGAAGTGATCGCCAACATTGCGCTCGAAGCAATGGGCCATCAGAAAGGCGAATACCAATACCTGCACCCGAACGACGACGTGAACATGGCGCAGTCGACCAACGACGCCTACCCGACGGCAATCCGCTTGGGTCTGTTACTGGGTCACGACGCGCTGCTGGCCAGCCTCGACAGCCTGATTCAGGCGTTCGCGGCCAAGGGCCAGGAATTCAACCACGTCCTGAAGATGGGTCGTACCCAGCTGCAAGACGCCGTACCAATGACCCTGGGTCAGGAATTCCGCGCTTTCGCCACCACCATGGGCGAAGACCTGGCCCGTCTGAAGACGCTGGCCCCGGAACTGCTGACTGAAGTGAACCTGGGCGGCACCGCGATCGGCACCGGCATCAACGCCGACCCGCGTTATCAAGCGCTGGCGGTACAGCGCCTGGCGCTGATCAGCGGTCAACCGCTGGTTCCGGCGGCCGACCTGATCGAAGCCACGTCCGACATGGGCGCCTTCGTACTGTTCTCCGGCATGCTCAAGCGCACCGCGGTCAAGCTGTCGAAGATCTGCAACGACCTGCGCCTGCTGTCCAGCGGCCCGCGTACCGGCATCAACGAAATCAACCTGCCGGCACGTCAGCCAGGCAGCTCGATCATGCCAGGCAAGGTCAACCCGGTTATCCCGGAAGCCGTGAACCAGGTAGCGTTCCAGGTCATCGGTAACGACCTGGCCCTGACCATGGCAGCCGAAGGCGGCCAACTGCAACTGAACGTGATGGAGCCGCTGATCGCTTTCAAGATCTTCGACTCGATCCGCCTGTTGCAACGCGCCATGGACATGCTGCGCGAGCACTGCATCGTCGGCATCACCGCTAACGAAGCCCGCTGCCGTGAACTGGTCGAGCACTCGATCGGCCTGGTCACCGCGCTGAACCCGTACATCGGCTACAAAAACGCCACCCGTATCGCCGGCCTCGCCCTTGAAAGCGGCCGCGGCGTGCTGGAACTGGTGCGCGAAGAAGGTCTGCTCGACGAAGCCATGCTCGCCGACATCCTGCGCCCGGAAAACATGATTGCTCCGCGTCTGGTTCCGCTCAAAGCCTGAACCGACGCGTTACTTGTAGCACCGCTCACCAGGTCGAGGGACTAGACACCTCTCACCTTTTGAGGGCCTGGAGATCATTCTCCAGGCCCTTTTTTTTGCTTTTTTTTCGGTACCGTACGACGTGACACGGCTGACGCTCAGCGTCATGCTCCGCCTCAAGCCGTTTCAGTTTTTTCGGAGATCCACCATGAATGCCTCGACCTACCCTGCCGCCCAGCACGTCATGGTGCTCTACACCGGCGGCACCATCGGCATGCAAGCCAGCGCGCATGGCCTGGCCCCGGCGTCCGGTTTCGAAGCGCGGATGCGCGATTACCTGCACAGTCAGCCTGAACTGGTTGTACCGCAGTGGCGCTTTCGCGAGATGTCGCCGCTGATCGACAGCGCCAACATGACGCCGGTGTATTGGCAGCAATTGCGTGAAGCAGTGGTCGATGCGGTGGATGTGCAAGGCTGCGACAGCGTGCTGATCCTGCATGGCACCGACACTCTGGCCTACAGCGCCGCCGCCATGAGTTTCCAGTTGCTCGGCCTGCATGCTCGCGTGTGTTTCACCGGCTCCATGCTGCCGGCCGGCGTGACCGACAGCGATGCCTGGGAAAATCTCGGCGGCGCTTTGGTTGCCCTTGGCCAAGGCCTGGCGCCGGGCGTTCACTTGTACTTTCACGGCGAGCTGCTTGACCCGACCCATTGCGCGAAGGTCCGCAGTTTCGGTCGTCATCCGTTCAAGCGCCTGGAGCGCCAGGGTGGTGGCGTGAAAGTGTCTTCGATGCCGCAACAGCTGAACTACCAGCAACCCAAACAGCTGGCGAACGTTGCAGTGCTGCCGCTGTTTCCCGGCATCAGCGCCGGGATTCTCAATGGCCTGGTCGACAGCGGCATCCAGGGTCTGGTGCTGGAGTGCTACGGCAGCGGCACCGGGCCGGGCGACAACCCCGAGTTTCTCGCCAGCCTGGGCCGTGCGCGGGACAAGGGTGTGGTGGTGGTCGCGTTGACGCAGTGTCATGAAGGAGGCGTCGAGCTGGATGTGTATGAGGCCGGCAGCCGTTTGCGCGATGTGGGCGTGTTGTCGGGTGGCGGCATGACCCGCGAGGCAGCGTTCGGCAAGTTGCATGCACTGTTGGGTGCGGGGCTTGATACAGAGGAAGTACGGCGACTTGTCGAACTGGACCTGTGCGGCGAACTGAATTGACCTGACACCCTGTAAACCTGTGGGAGCGGGCTTGCCCGCGATGACGGCGGCACATCCGGCATTCTCGTGAATGACACACCGCAATCGCGGGCAAGCCCGCTCCTACAGGATCGATGCCAGCCCAACCAGTCTCGGCACACAACTTGCTCCGTGTTCCAGCATCCCAAAGGCTGGAAGTACTCATGCTCCACTCCCACCTCACCACTCTCAACGCCGTTTCGCTGATCCTCAACACCTTCAAGGCCGAGGGTTTGTCCAGCGAGGCACTGCTGGCCGGCAGCGGTATCAGTGCGGCGGACCTGAGCCGGGCCGACACGCACATCACCACCAATCAAGAGATGCAGGTCTGCGCCAACGCCGTCGCGCTCAAACGCGATATCGGCCTGGAACTGGGCCGGCGGATGCACGTCTCCTGCTACGGCATGCTCGGTTACGCCCTGCTCACCAGTGCCACCTTCGGTGACGCTTTGCGTCTGGCGATGCGCTATCCGGCGCTATTGGGAACAGTGTTCGAGCTGAGCCTGGAAGAAGATGGCGAACGGGTTTGGTTCTCTGCCGCCGATTATCGTGAAAGCCCCTCGATGGCGGTGTTCAATGCCGAGTTCTGCCTGGTTTCACTGAAAGTCACCTGCGACGACTTGCTCGGCCACCCGCTGCCCTTGCTCGCCGCACGTTTCGAACATACCGCGCCCGACTACGAAGCGACCTACGCCGAGCATTTCAATTGCCCGCTGCAGTTCGAGGGCCCCAACAATGCGTTCGCTTTCGACAAACGCTGGCTCGATCAACCCTTGCCACTGGCCGATATCATCACCCATCAAACGATGGCCGAGCGCTGCCGCAAACAGAATGTAGAGTTCACCGGACGTCAGGCCTGGCTGGGGCGGATTCGGCAATTGCTCAGCGCACAGCTCAATGCCGCGCCAGGCCTCGAAGGACTGGCCGAGCAGATGAACTGCTCAGCGCGCACCTTGCGCCGACATCTCAAGGATCTGGGTTGCAGCTATCAGGAATTGCTCGACGAATTGCGTTTCGAGCAGGCCAAGCAAATGTTGTGTGAGGATCAGCTGCCGATCTATCAAATCGCCGAGGCTTTGGGCTTCAGCGAGACCGCGAGTTTTCGCCATGCGTTTGTGCGCTGGAGCGGTGTGGCGCCGAGCCAGTTCCGCCCACACGGATAACACTGTAGGAGCGCGCCCTGACAAGTAAGGGGCGAATTTCGGTCAGTTTTTTTGGCCGTATCGATCCCCTTTTGGCCTTTCCTGCCGTTCTCCAAAACTGCCCATGCCGCAAGACTGTGTTCAATCGAATCCGCCTTCGGAGAACAAGAAATGCTGACGATCTACTCGGACGATCACCACCTGCACCACGGCCGTTGCGAATTGATAGACGGGCAACTCAAGCCCTGCTTCGAGATGCCTTCGCGCGCCGACCATGTGCTGGCCAGGGTGCAAAACCAGAATCTGGGCCCGGTGGAAGCGCCCAAGGATTTCGGCCGCGACCCGATCGAGCGTATTCATAGTCGCGACTACCTCGACTTCTTCAAGGGTGCCTGGGCCCGTTGGACCGAGTTCAACACCGACGGTGATCTGCTGCCCTACACCTGGCCGGCCCGCACCTTGCGACCGATCAAACCGACCAGCCTGCACGGTCAGCTCGGTTATTACAGCTTCGACGGCGGCGCGCCGATCACCGCCGGAACCTGGCAAGCCGCGTACAGCGCAGCGCAAGTCGCCCTGACGGCCCAAGCGGAAATCCAGCGCGGCGCACGCAGTGCATTCGCCCTGTGCCGTCCACCGGGACATCACGCTGCCGGCGATTTGATGGGCGGTTATTGCTACCTCAACAACGCCGCCATCGCCGCCCAGGCGTTCCTCGATCAGGGCCACAAGAAAGTCGCGATCCTCGACGTCGATTACCACCACGGCAACGGCACGCAATCGATTTTCTACGAACGCAGCGACGTGCTGTTCACTTCGATCCACGGCCATCCGGAAGCCGAATTCCCGTTCTTCCTCGGCTATGAAGACGAGCCGGGAGAAGGCCCCGGCGAAGGCTTCAACTTCAACTATCCGTTACCGGCCGGTTCGGGCTGGGAGGCATGGAGCGCGGCGCTGGAGCACGCCTGCAACGAGATCAACAGCTACGGCGCCGACATCATCGTCGTCTCCCTGGGCGTCGACACCTTCAAGGACGACCCGATCTCGCAGTTCAAGCTCGACAGCCCGGATTACCTGGCCATGGGCAAGCGCATCGCCGGCCTCGGCAAGCCGACACTGTTTGTGATGGAGGGCGGTTACGCGGTGGAAGAAATCGGCATCAACGCCGTGAACGTTTTGCAGGGCTTTGAAAGCGGCCAGTGAACAACGACTGCAATGCACTTAAGCGCAACACTGAACCCTGTGGCGAGGGAGCTTGCTCCCTCGCCACAGTTTTTCGCTGATCGAAAGGTAACCGATACATATCTACCACCCTGTCAGGTACATGCTCCCCTACCGTAGATGTCCCGAGGCGATGATCCCATCGCCCACATCGTCACAGGGAAATGACAATGACAGAGACGGCTAACACACCGCTGCCGAAGAAAAGTACTGCGGCCCACGAAACCCGACAAGGCCCCACCGTCAGCGATGTGGCGGCGCAAATGCTGCGACAGGCCTTGAAAGAGCGCTACCCGACCCGCGATCTCGATCCCGACCAGATACTCATCGGCACCCCGCAGTGGCAATACATTGAAGATCAACTGATCGCCGGCCCGATTCAATACGAAACGCTGACCCAGGCGTTGGTGCGACAGTTCTTCACCTCCTCCACCGCCCACTATTTCGAAGGTGAGCAGTTCCTGACCCGCCTGCCGCTGCTCACGCCCGTCGTGCACCTGAACATCAGCATCGAAGAAATCGGCGAGTTGCTCAACGACTACGCGCCTCTTTTGTTTGTCGCATTTGGCCAGCGCCAGTTAGCGTTCTGGAACGACAAGGGGCACAGCGCGCCTCGCTGGCAGGAGCTGTCCAACGCGCTGCAAAAAATGCTGGACGTAAATAGCGCCAACGGCTGGAACAGCGATCAATGCTATGTGGCGCGAGCTGTATTTCAATATCCCGATAAACAGGAAAGAACAAAGCAGGATCCAACGGTTGCCAACATCAAGGTCTGTCTGATCGACATTGATACTGTCGACGCGCAAGGCACCCGACATCTGATGATCGGCGGCGCAGCCGTCATTACCGGGCAATACAAAGGTCGCAACCTAGTGATGATGTACTCCGTAGAAGACGATTATGAATCCTTCGACTCACTGGAAAAACTCGGCGCTTCGCTGCCTGCACGGATAGACGACGAGCTGGCAAGGCGTAGCATGCAATGGCGCTTGTTCGAACCAGACGGCAATTTTTTCGACCACATGGCCTGGGCGCTGATCAGTACGCAAATTGACACGTTGAGTGCCATCACCGGTGAAAACCCATCGGAAGAACCCTTGCATCACAACGCCCCTCAAGGGCCTGCGCGAAGCCAACTTGACGAGGCGATACCTGACTGGCTGGCTGATGCCTCGGCTGCGGATCTGGATGTCTACAGTCAATCCATCAAGGCCATGGGTAAATTGCTCAAAGTATCCGACCCTGCGCTCTACAAGATCCCGCCCATTACTGACTTTGCTCAGCAAAAAATGCGTGAAGCGATCCTGGCGGACAACAAGACAAACGCTGCCGCGCTGCCCCTCGACAAGCTCGAAATCACTATCACCAACAGCTTCGAAGCGGGTGGATTGACACTCCCGAACCCGCTCGACAGGCACACCGAAACGCTCGGTGAATATGCTCTCGAAAACGAGGCGCCCTACCAGGCCACTCTGCGCTTCACAGATGAACACACAGTCCCCGACTGGCTGACCATCGATTACCTGACGGCCAAGGCAGCTCAGGTCAATATTGGTGAGACGTATCCGACGTTGATCAAGAGCAAGCTGATTGATGACAACGTTCAGTCAGCTCTGCAAGAAAGTGCTTACATCAAGCAATTGCGCGTACTGCTGCCGCTTATGGCGCTGGAGCACAAACTTCGTCAACTCGCAGGCATTGATGAACAGGGCTACCGTACCCTGCGTGCATGGCTCAACCCCACGCCGGGCAATCCGCAACCCGTGGTCATTCGCCCTCTCACCTTCACCCATGGCGGCAGGCATACCGGCGATAACGTCGCCAACATGTTCATCATCGCTGCACGCGATACCGACGTCGGGCCTTGCCTGCTCTATCGCCCGCTGTTCGAAAAACCCTTGCTGCAGTTCCCTGCAGAGCAAAACCTGATTTATGCCCTGCATCAACCGGGAGAGCTGCGTGACTCAGTTCTGGCCTGGCTGCCCGACACCGCCCTGAGCTTCAAATATGCCCAGTACGCATTTCCTGTCGGCCTGCCTTCGCCTTGGCTGTCGACCCAAATACTGGCCGAACCCTGGACTTCAATCACATGGGCCGGCCCGGTCGGGCTCTCTTCTGATGAATTGACGGGCGATGTGTTTTCCGTGCTGTTCAAGAGCAATGCCAAAGCCTTGGCCGAACTCGCTGATCGGCAATCGCAATCCAACGCCGAGCGAAGGTGGGCATTGCTGCGCGAAAGCGGGTGGGCAGTGTTCAACGTCGCGTCGAATTTCTTCAGTGGCGCGGCGGGCGTCGCGGTGTGGGTCTGGCAAGCATTCGCCGATATTCAGCAAGCGCAGGATGCCAATTTGCGTGGCGACAAACTTACTCAGTGGTCGGCAATGGGTGACCTGCTGTTGATGCTGGGCATGGTGTTGGCCCATCGAGCTGTTTCAAGACGCAAGGCAGAAGTGACGCCTGAATCAGGACGACGAAGTGAGATGGCCGAAACGATCATTCGCCCAGAACCCGTCACGCCGCCGACGATAGAAATGAATGTCACGCCCCTCACCGGCGACCTGCCCATCAGCCACTACTCATCGCTTGAAGTCGGCGGTTCCATCCCCCGCCGCTCACCCACAGCGCTGGGTAAATATCTGGACAGCATCAAAGTCCCGATGCCTGATCTGGCGAGTGACGGTTTGACGCTGCTCAAACGAGGCAACGCTTCGTTGCATCAACTGGAGGACACACTATTCGCAGAAGTCGGCGAGCGCTGGTTCAAGGTTGTTGAAGATGAAGACGGGGATGTAAAAATTGCTTACCCGGCCAACCCTGCACGTACGGGTCCTCTATTGATTCATGATCTACAGGGGCATTGGCATCTGGACTTGCGCCTGCGGCTGCGTGGTGGTGCCGGCGGGGTAAGCCTCAAAAGCCAGTTGCACGCCAAGCGCAAAAAAGACCTCGCAAGAAAAGAGGAGCTGGAAAAGGCGATAAAGGAATTCAAAAACCTTGAGGACACCAAACGTGCTGCCTTCGAAAACTCACAAGAGCAATTGGCAACCACTCCTGAAAAGCTCGAAGAAGAAACAGAGGGTTCGTTCCTTACGCTTCTCGAACAGCAAATCACGGACTACAAGGCGGCTCTGGAGCAAGTCGAGGAGCTGAGGTCGTTGCCTAAGGCTGGTAGCAATGGTGGCAATGAGCGGGACTTTAGAAACCTGTCCTGTGAACTGGAAAAATACATCGGCCTGTGGTTTTTAGCTAAAAGAAAGACCTACGCAGAGCTCCTTCGCCGTCTGACGAACGAATCTGGGGCAACCGCTTCACGGCAAACCTTGCTGGACGATGCCAACAAGGCCATTCAGTTGAGCGACAAGATGATTGCCCAGCTCCAACTTTCCCACGCAACCATGGATCGACTCATTGATGTTGGCAAAATCGGTATACCTCAAGCATCCGCGATGAAGAGATTGCTGCCAGCTTTCACACAGTGGGACCTTAAGGCCAACCAGATTGCCATGTCCTACGAGCTGACTCTGAAGCCCGCTGCCGGCATCGATATGGAGCCGGTATCCGAAGCTGTTGCCAAGGTCATCGTGGATGCAACGACCGCCAGCCGACAAGTGGCAAAACTCCTGAAAACACCAGCAGACGATACGACCACCGCAATTCGCATCGAAACCTTAAGCACTCAGATCGACACATTAGCCGATGCCGAACAGCGCTTGCAGGATTTACCCAACGACTTCCCGGAACAGGTTCAACCTGTCGAATTGGAGCGGGTGCGCGGCCTGATCTGCGAATTCAAGGCGTCGGGGCAAGACCAGTTGGGCAAACTGATACCCAGTCAGGCGACCGCTAAAACTACCACCGTCAAACACGCCGTCGCAGGCCCCTCAAGGCTCGCCGGCAAAGTCAGTAAAAGCCGACCGCGGGCCTCTGCGAAATCAAAGGTTTCGGAACCTGAACAGTCGCAGAACGAGGATCAGGATTTTGAAGCGGCTCTGCCCGTCAAGGCAGCTCCTGCCTTGTTACCGGTACGTACCGACAGGCTTACTGTCTACGAGGGCGATGAGTTAAACCTGGACGTTGATAACTTCGTCGAGCGAACACGTAAGGATGCCCTTAAACCCCAGCGAGTGCCCGCAGACATGCAGGACCTCTTCGATCTACGAGCGAACCGGATGGAGCAAATGGCTGTCGATGTCGAGCAGATCCTGCGCAAGTCCCCAGGTACGTTTCCCGTCGCGTCCCTCCCCGGAGAGCTCAGAGCAAAGGCCACCCGCTTACGCAAGGAAGGCATCAAAACCCGCGCCATGATGCTCAAGGAGCGCTATCCCCGTCAGGCCTATCTGCAATGGATGCTAAGCAATAACCAGGTACGGATCGTCAAAAACGAGCAAGGCCGGATCAAGACAAAACAACGCAAGGATTACTTTGAGGAATACCGGATTCTCGACTTCACCAACAAGGATCAGCCATTGTGGCTGGCGCACTTTCACTACGACACGCTTGGGGCTGCGAAAGAGCAATTCACTGCAGCACACCTGAAAATCGCTGATCAGCATTTGGCCACATTGAGTGTTGAACGTCGCAAGGAACTGATGGACCTGGCGCCCATCGACTACGTATTGCGCGCCATCACCGAGCCGGCGGTATTTTTTGATCTGGAACCCAAAACCTGACACCGGCTGGCCGGCTAATCGGGGCCACGCCATACCTCTTTCAGTTGCACCAGGGCTGCCGCTATCGCCGCTTCAGGCACAGCGGCAAACCCCAGGACCAGACCTGCACGATTGTCCTCCGGTGTCTTTGAATCTGGCAGCCAATAGCTGCTCAGTCGATTGATTTCGACACCGACACTGGCAGCCTTTTCAACCAACTCACGTTCGCGCTCCAGATTGTCTACCGGCACGGTCATGTGCAGCCCCGCCGCCACACTGGGCAAGCTGCCTACGCCCGGGATATCCACAGGCCAGTCGCTCATCAAGGCATTGCGTCGACTCAAGGCGGCGCGGCGCATGCGCCGGATATGCCGCTGGAAGTGCCCGGCGGCCATGAACTCGGCCATCACCACCTGGGTGCTCACTTCGGAATGACGCACATCCACCGCCCGACGTTGCGCAAAGGCGTCCACCAGCCCCGGCGGCAACACCAGATATCCCAGGCGCAACGCCGGGAAGGCTACTTTGCCAAAGGTGCCGACGTACAACACTCGACCACTGCGATCGAGTGCCGCCAGCGGCGCCAACGGTGCGCCGCTGTAGCGGTACTCGCCGTCGTAGTCGTCCTCGACGATCCAGCCTTGAGTACGCTCGGCCCAGGCCAGCAATTCCAGACGCCGTGCCAGGCTCATGACCACCCCGGTCGGGTACTGGTGCGACGGCGTGACATAGGCCAAACGACAATCGCCCAGCGCCGCCAACTCAGTACAGGCGATGCCCTCGCTGTCCACCGTTACGCCGTGCAATCGAGCCCCCGCCACCGCGAACGCATGCCCGGCTGCTCGATACCCCGGATTTTCTATGGCAACCCCGTCCCCCGGCTCCACCAGCAGCTGTGCACAAAGGCTAATCCCCTGCTGTGCGCCACTGGTGATCACAATTTGCTCAGCCGTGCATTGCATGCCTCGGGAACTGCGCAAGTACGCCGCGATCATGCCGCGCAATCGTGCATCACCCGCCGGGTCGCCATAGCACAGCTGCTGCAAATCCGGTTTACGCCAGAAAGCCGCGTTCAGCTTGGCCCAAACCTCGAAAGGAAACAGATCAAATGCCGGAACACCGACCCGAAAAGCCCGCGGCGGGCCACTCGGTGGCGTGGGCAAATGGTGTTTTTCAACGCGCCCTAAAGCAGCACTGTGGATAATTTTGCTGGATGGATCCACAGGTAAATCAAGCCGTTTTGTGGATAAGGCTGTGGGTAACCCTGTTGAAAAGCCTGTGGATACTTTTGTGGATAGTTTTTTTGGCGACAAGGCATTCTGAGGCAGTTGCGCGACATAAGTCCCGTCTCCAACCCGCCCCTCAATAAACCCTTCGGCATAGAGCTGATCGTAGGCACGCACCACGCTGTTTCGGGAAATCGCCAACGCCGCCGCCAGATCGCGGCTCGCCGGCAAGCGCGTGCCACTGGCCAGGCGTCCGTCCAGCACCCGCATCCGCAACGCTTGATAGAGCTGACGGCTCAACCCCTGACGGCGATCCAGTTCGATACCCGCGGGGTTGAATGACAAGGACAGTGGCTCGTTGGTCATTTCAATGGACCTATGAAATTACACATAAATGGCTCTTACACCAGACCAATATCCTGCCTAGGATGCAAGCATTCGCCAAGGGGAAATTTCCATGTACACGCCAAAAGCCTTCGCCATCGACGACCTGCAGGAAATGCAGCAACAGATACTCGGCACCCGCCTCGCCTTGCTGGTCACCCACGGTGAGCAAGGCCTGCAGGCTAGCCATCTACCGCTACTGCTTGATGCCGAGCAAGGGCCGAACGGAACGCTGTACGGTCATTTCGCCAAAGCCAATGCGCAATGGAAGGAGCTGCAAAACGGCGCTGAAGCATTGGTCATTTTTGCCGGCGCCGACGCCTACGTCAGCCCCGGGTTTTACCCGAGCAAAGCTGAACACGGCAAAGTCGTACCGACCTGGAACTACGTGGCCGTGCACGCTTACGGCAGTGCTGAAGTGTTCACCGACGCCGAGCGCTTGCTCAAGCTGGTCAGCGCCCTGACCGACCGTCATGAAGCCAGCCGCGCCCAGCCATGGAAAGTCGCCGATGCACCCGCCGACTACATTGAAGGGATGCTCAAGGCTATCGTCGGGTTTGCCCTGCCGATCCAGCGCCTGGAAGGCAAACGCAAGCTCAGCCAGAACCGCAATGCCGCCGACATCGCCGGCGTGCGTGAAGGGTTGAGCGCCAGCCCCGACGTCCACGACCAGACCTGCGCCCATTTGATGCCCAAGGAATGAACATGAGTCAGATCGAAATCCGCCAGGTCAGCGCCGACGACCACGCTGCCTGGCTGCCGCTGTGGCAGGCCTACCTGGCCTTCTATAAAACCGAATTGCCGGAGTCTGTCACCCAAAGCACCTGGCAGCGCATGCTCGACCCGAGCGAACCGACCCACGCCGCCCTCGCCTGGGCCGATGGCAAAGCGGTAGGCATGGTGCATTTCATCTACCATCGCTCGAACTGGGCCATCGAAAATTCCTGCTACCTTCAAGACCTGTTGGTAGCGCCAGAAACCCGCGGCACCGGCGTCGGCCGCCAGTTGATCGAATTCGTCTACACCACGGCCAAGGCCGACGGCTGCAGCAAGGTCCATTGGTTGACCCACGAATCCAACGCGACCGCGATCCAGCTCTACGAGCGCATCGCCGAACGCCCCGGGCTCATCCAGTTTCGCAAAGCCATTTAAAGTTCAAGGAGAGCAATATGTCGACCTCACTCGCCGACTGGAAAGGCGTCCCGGCACCTAGCGTTCAACTGATCGAAGGGCGCTTCGTCCGCCTGGAAAGACTCGACCCGGCGCGCCACAGCGACGGCTTGTTCAAAGCCCTGCAAGGCCCGGGCGCCGACCCGAAACTGTGGGATTACTTACCTTACGGCCCCTTCCCGGAGCGCAGCGTATTCAACGATTGGCTGAACAACCACGCGACCCAAAGCGACCCGTACTTCTTCGCCGTCATTGACCGCGCGAGCGGCGATGTACAAGGCATCCTCAGCCTGATGTCGATTGTCCCGGCCCAAGGCCGCATCGAAATCGGCCACGTCACTTTCGGCGCGCCGATGCAACGTTCACCGAAAAGCACCGAAGCGGTTTACCTGCTCGCCAAGGAATCCTTCGCCCTGGGTTATCGTCGCCTGGAATGGAAGTGCAACAACGCCAACGCCCGCTCCAAATACGCCGCCGAGCGTTTGGGTTTCAGTTTTGAAGGGGTGTTCCGCCAGCACATGGTGGTCAAGGGACAGAACCGTGATACCGCGTGGTATTCAATTCTGGATTCGGAATGGCCTGCGATTGGCGCCGGGTTTGAAACGTGGTTGAGCGATGAGAATCAGACGGCGTCCGGGCAGGTGAAAGGCCTTGTGGAGTGCCGAGGATAAGATTCCTGAGAGATCGCAGACTTCGAGAGAGCTAGCTGCCGAAGACTGCGATCTTTGAGAGATCAGCTGAATTCACGCCGAATTCGCACCACACCCATCTTCAATCCGAATGGTCTGAATACAGCATTCAACGATTTAAGCGTCTGATTCCCTTCTCCATGCTCGATATGCACCAGCGTCCGTACCGAAATTTTGCACATCTTCGCGAATTGCGTCTGGTGCAGACCGGTGATTTCAACGCGCAATCGGCGAACCGCTTCGCCAACTTCAAGCGTGCCTTGAGCTAACGCCTCTTGAATACTTTCTATGAGCAAAGTGCGCTCGGCAACGGTCATGCTCATTTCAAGCCCCAGTCTTTCAAACGTTGCTCCAGATTCTTCAATGCTATTCGCGGATGATTCATGGTTACTTCAGGTAATCCGCCCGCTGCCAGGATGTCCGGGAGAGCCATAAAATGGTTGGCATCTTCACGCAGGCGCTCAAAAGAGTCTTGCAAATCACTCAACCCTGCCAACGGGTCTTTCGGATTGTCGATGTTGGATATTGCCCGGCACACACCACGCCAATCGACGTCTCCCGCTCGTTCTAAATTCTTTGGCCATTTGGTAGACCGAGTAATACCTTCATCGTCCATCACCATAGGCGCCAGATCGTAGATCGGTGCCAGGCGAAACGAAGCCACGTCACGGATAATTGCGATGTTGCGCCCATGGTTATCCGAGTTACCGAGGATTTTGTTGAGCAAATCCCGACGCAAGTAATCGGCTACAAGATCAGGAATTTGCTCCGTCTGCCCCGCTTCACGCCAAAGCCCTGCCAATAACCGGATAACTTCCATGTGATCCATAGCACTACCCGGTGTAGTGATGTTTGCCAGCGAGTAGATGGACTCCACGGCAAAGCGCTCGACACCTGTTTGGTTTACATGGCGGTCAGAACGCTGCATCAGGGTAAAGAAGACCTGCCTTGTTCTGGGTCAACAATAGCTTCGGTGCCTCACCACCAGCCCCCGTAGCACCGCCAATGGCAGCACCCTGCTCATAGGCATACTCAAGAAACCGATTATCGCGACTAATAACGTCCTGCCGTTCAAACCCCATCGACTCACGTTGGTCCATCGCTTCAGCGGATTCTTTTACCCGCATGTTCCCGATCGGCGCCGGAGTGCTTCTGGCCAACAAGAAAAGGTCAGCACCCACATCAACAGGCTTGTCTCGCCCCATGCGCGCCAGAAGAAACCTTTTGGCCGCACCGGCAGGTGCAATGTCATGCACAAATGCCGGTGCGTTGGATCTCCGACCATCCCAATCCAAGGGAAACCTCGCACTCACCGCTTTGGCGAATGGCGTGCCGATGTCCTCATAGTTATCAAAAAGATAGGTTTGCGCATAACCAAAGCTGCATCGACTTTCGAATCCTTTTTCAGGACTGTCGAAGCTCAAAACCATAGCGTCCTGCCAGTTCCCGGCTTCATAGATTTGTAAGGTCAGATCGTACATAAAGCGGTACCTGCATCTAAATGCACATTGTTGTGCAGCGCCCGAACCATGAACTGCAATATAGTGCATTCTCAATCGTGAAAAACTAGAAAGTACGCAATAAAATGCAGACCTGCGTAACTTGTGCCGAGAATTACGCAAAACAATGCAGATCACCTTTGGTATTGAATACTGCACGAGCAGTACGGTAGACCTGCTCTTTGAGCTGCGATAGCCGCGCACATCTCGAATTGCTGTAAGAAAATACGTCAGATCAAAGGGATAAAAACTGCCCTTCTCAAGTCATCAGTCATTTTCTACACGACGATCTGATACGTCTTTCAAAGGTGCCGGAAGCAGCTGACATCGGCGCCTATAGCCCCTCTTTTAGAGTTTGGCCTCATTTAAACCGAGACCAAATTCGATGCACATTCAACACAGATTCCGGCCCAAATATCTGGCACTCGCCATAGCACTGGCATTGGGTTGCACTGAATACTCAAGTGCCCAACAGCCAACCAATGACATTGAACCGACAATCCCCGGCGAAATGGTCGAGCACCAAGGTAAGGTTCCAGAGACAGACCTCATCGGCAGGCTCCAGGCCCTTATCACCGCTGATACCACGGTGCTCAAGGAAGTTGATTCGGCTCACCCTGCAACAAAAGGCGTATCCCTGAAACTGGGCGACAGCGATGACCTCCTCATCATCAGGAATGGAGCTAGCTTTGAAGGCCGGGTCGATGGGGGTAAAGGCGAAAACGTCATACAACTTGCTGCAGCTGAGGGCGGCGGCGAATTGGGCAATACTCGTAACTTTGACGGCCTGTATGTCACACAAGGAACGTGGTTGCTGAACAGTGTGGGGGATTTCAAACAAGGCGTACTCGTACAGCAAGGCGGCACCCTGACCAACAATGGAAAAGTCGAAGGCAGCGCGCTAGTGAGTGGCAGTCTCTTCAACAAGGGCGATATCAAGGGCGATGTGATCGTCATGAAGGGGGGCAGTTTTGCAGGTGCTGGCAGTGTTGGGAGCCTGGATGTCTCCGGTCAGCTGAACGTCGATAAATTGAACGGTGCTCCACGGGTCAAAGGTGACCTGGTTATTTCTGACATCGGGGTACTTGCCTACGAAGTCTCTCCCGACGGTGGCGGGGAAACGATCAAGGTCAGCGGTAACGCCAACATCGAAGGCGCAACGCTCAAAGTCGTCGCGCTACCGGGTAATTATCTGGAAAACCGACAGTACACAATCATCAAGGCCGGTAGCATCACAGGTGAATTCGGCGTCATTAAAAACGATTTGGCGTACATGAAAGCAACCCCCCGTCGCTTCGCAAAATCGGTCGGGCTGACCTTCGAACGTAATGGCGAACCAATCGCGATCTTCGCAACCAACGATAATGGCCGAAACCTCGCTGAAAGCATTGAAGAAAACCAAGACATACCGAGCCTCCTGCTCTCTGATGACGATGTGCCCCCGGATTTCGTAGTTCACAATCAAGAGGCAGACACTGTCGAGACTCCCGCCGTATCACCGACTACAGCGCAAACTCCAGCCCCCTCTGCAGCGCCGACCGACAACGAACCAGCATTGGCCAATTCAACGCCAGCCACGTTGCCTCCATCAGAGCCTTTAGCGCATTTGCCACCCGATAATGTCGCCATCACTTCAGAGGTAACTGCCGGTACGACCGAAATCGA
Organism: Pseudomonas sp. C32; assembly: GCF_030417915.1. Lineage (NCBI taxonomy): Bacteria > Pseudomonadati > Pseudomonadota > Gammaproteobacteria > Pseudomonadales > Pseudomonadaceae > Pseudomonas > Pseudomonas sp. C32. Next base: position 46,050 of record NZ_JAUHUK010000009.1, read on the forward strand.
CACTGCATCCATCGCAGCGCAGACGCCGACCACCCCTTCAATGCCAACCATTGCCGCCAATCCAGCTCCGACAACCCCGGCACCAACGCCTGCGACAAATCCCACGAGCCCTGCGCCCAAAACGGCTACTCCAACGAACGCAGCTGTCGCAGCCATACTCGCCACCGACAAAAAAACTGCGCCCTACGCCATCGAACAACTGGCCGGCGGCAGCATCCCCAACCTCGCGAAAGTGACGTTGAACAGCGACGCTCCCGTGAGCGCCTCGATGCTCGCGGCCATGCGCCAACTGAACAGTGCCGCCGCTTCTGGTGGCCGGAAAAGAGCACCTCAACTGGCGGCCGGTAACGAAGCCAATGGCCGCGTCTGGCTCCAGGCATTGGGACATGGCGGAAAACTGGATCGTGACTTCGATACCTTGAAACACTCCACCCAAGGTCTGGTCATGGGGACGGATTGGGCCGTCGACCACGAGTGGCGCATCGGCCTGATCGGCGGCAAATCCCAAACGCGCATGGACAGCCGAGAACTCGACGGTGATCTCGATAGCTGGCATCTGGGGGCCTATGCATTGCGTCAGAACGGTCCGATGTCTCTGCGTCTCGGCGCGACCTACAGCAACCACGACGGCAGCACAAAACGCCGCGTAGCCTTCAAGGGTTTCAGTGATCGCCTGGAAGGTCAGTACGATTCCAGCACCCAGCAGGCGTTTGCAGAAGTGGGCTATAACCTCGGCCGGGCTAACACCAGCATTGAGCCCTTCGCAGGTCTTGGCTACCAACGCTATCAGCGCAATGGCTACACGGAAAAAGGCGGCGCGGCGGCGTTGAAGGTCGATGGTCAGGAACAGAACAACCTCAACAGCACCTTTGGTCTGAGACTGGCGAAGATCAATACCCTGGATAACGGCATGCAACTGACGCCACGGTTCAGTGCCAGCTGGAAACATACCTACGGAGAGATCGCCACAGAAACCCGCCAACGGTTGATCACGGGTGGTCGCAAGTACACCGTTTCCGGTGCGCCGCTGGATCGGGACAGCCTGATGGTGGACGCGGGGCTGGAGTTGGGGCTTTCGGCGCGACAGACGCTGGGCGTCGGCGTAAATGGCGAGATGGCAACCGACAGCCGAAACCATGGCGCAACGGCTCAGTGGCGGATGACCTTCTAAAAACCGTCTCCACAAATCCCGGACGAAAAAAAGGGGAGCACATGCCCCCCCGAGGTTTAAAGCGTTGTATCGAGGCTGTTAAATCAGCCTTCGATCTCGATCAGGATTTCGCCCGGGTTGACCCGGTCGCCCTTGGCCACATGAATGGCGGTGACTTTACCGGCGATGGCAGCCTGGACTTCGGTTTCCATCTTCATCGCTTCGGTGATCAGCACAGCCTGGCCAGCCTTGACGGTGTCGCCTTCCTTGACCAGCACATCAACGATGTTGCCCGGCATGGTGGTGCTGACGTGGCCCGGTGCAGTGGCTTGCTTGCGCTTGCTGCCACCACCACCGACGAATTCGTTGAGCGGTTCGAACACCACTTCTTCCGGCATGCCGTCGATGGACAGATAGAAGTGACGCTTGCCTTCGGCCTTGACGCCCACACCGGTGATGTCGACGCGGTAGGTTTCGCCGTGAACGTCGATGACGAACTCGGTCGGCACGCCTTCGCCGCCCGCCGAAGCCACCTTGCCGGCTTCCGGAATCGGCAGCAGCACTTCAGGTGTCAGGGTTCCAGCCGCGCGTTCTTCGAGGAACTTGCGACCGATGTCCGGGAACATGGCGAAGGTCAGCACGTCTTCTTCAGACTTGGCCAGAGCGCCGATGTCGGCACGCAGCTTGGCCATTTCCGGCTTGAGCAGATCGGCTGGGCGAACGTCGATCACTTCTTCGCTGCCGATGGCCTGGCGACGCAGTTGTTCGTTCACGATGCCCGGCGCTTTGCCGTAGCCGCCTTGCAGGTACAGCTTCACTTCGTTGGTGATGGTCTTGTAGCGCTCGCCGGCCAGAACGTTGAAGAACGCCTGGGTACCAACGATTTGCGAAGTCGGGGTCACCAAAGGAGGGAAACCGAGGTCTTCACGAACACGCGGGATTTCAGCCAGCACTTCGCTCATGCGGTTCAGTGCGCCCTGCTCTTTCAACTGGTTGGCCAGGTTGGAAATCATCCCGCCCGGCACCTGGTTGACTTGAACACGGGTGTCGACGGCAGTGAATTCGCTTTCGAACTGGTGGTACTTCTTGCGCACGGCGTAGAAGTACAGGCCGATCTCTTGCAACAGCTCCAGGTTCAGGCCGGTGTCGAACTCGCTGCCTTTAAGGGCGGCGACCATCGATTCGGTGCCCGGGTGGCTGGTGCCCCAAGCGAAGCTGGAGATCGCGGTATCGATGTGATCGGCACCGTTTTCGATGGCCTTCATCTGGCACATCGCGGCCAGGCCAGCGGTGTCGTGCGAGTGGATGAACACGGGCAGCGATTGCTCGCTTTTTAGAGCCTTGACCAACTCGCCGGTGGCGTACGGGGTCAGCAGTCCAGCCATGTCCTTGATCGCCACCGAGTCGCAACCCATGGCTTCCATTTGCTTGGCCTGGTTTACGAAGGCCTCTATGGTGTGCACCGGACTGGTGGTGTAGGCGATGGTGCCTTGGGCGTGTTTGCCGGCGGCTTTCACGGCTTCGATGGCCACGCGCAGGTTACGCACGTCGTTCATGGCGTCGAAGATGCGGAACACGTCGATGCCGTTGACAGCTGCCTTGGCGACGAAGGCCTTGACCACGTCGTCGCTGTAGTGGCGGTAGCCCAACAGGTTCTGACCGCGCAACAGCATTTGCAGGCGAGTGTTAGGCAGCGCGGCGCGCAGCTGGCGCAGACGCTCCCACGGATCTTCTTTGAGGAAACGTACACAGGCGTCGAACGTTGCGCCGCCCCAGCATTCCAGCGACCAGTAGCCGACTTTGTCGAGCTTGTCGCAGATCGGCAGCATGTCTTCGGTGCGCATGCGGGTCGCGAGCAGCGATTGGTGGGCGTCGCGCAGGATTGTGTCGGTAACGTGGATTTGCTTGCTCATTATTCTATTCCTCACAGGCCTGCGTGGGCGGCGATGGCGGCGGCGATGGCCAGGGCCAGCTCTTCGGGTTTGCGCTTGATCGAGTAGTTGGTCAGTTCAGGGTGGCTTTCAACGAAGCTGGTGTTGAACTGGCCGCTACGGAATTCCGGGTTGCGCAGGATTTCCTGGTAGTACGCGGCGGTGGTCTTGACCCCTTGCAGACGCATGTCGTCGAGGGCGCGCAAGCCACGGTCCATCGCCTCTTCCCAGGTCAGCGCCCACACCACCAGTTTCAGGCACATCGAGTCGTAGTACGGCGGAATGGTGTAGCCGGTATAGATCGCTGTGTCGGTGCGCACACCGGGGCCGCCGGGTGCGTAATAACGGGTGATCTTGCCGAAGCTCGGCAGGAAGTTGTTCTTCGGGTCTTCGGCGTTGATCCGGAATTGCAGGGCGAAACCACGGTGGTGGATGTCTTCCTGTTTCACCGAAAGCGGCAGGCCGGAGGCAATGCGAATCTGCTCGCGGACAATGTCGATGCCAGTGATTTCTTCGGTGATGGTGTGTTCCACCTGCACCCGGGTGTTCATTTCCATGAAGTACACCTCGCCCTCGGCGAGCAGGAACTCCACGGTGCCGGCGTTCTCGTAACCCACGGCCTTGGCTGCACGCACCGACAGGTCACCAATGTAGGCGCGCTGTTCCGGGGTCAGTTGCGGGCTCGGGGCGATTTCGATCAGCTTCTGGTTGCGGCGCTGGATCGAGCAGTCACGCTCGAACAGGTGAACCACGTTGCCAAAGCTGTCGCCGAGGATCTGCGCTTCGATGTGCTTCGGATTGACGATGCACTTTTCCAGGAACACTTCCGCCGAACCGAAGGCCTTGGTGGCTTCGGAAATGACGCGCGGGAATGCTTGTTCGAGTTCTTCACGGCTGTTGCAGCGACGAATGCCGCGACCGCCACCACCGGAGGTGGCCTTGAGCATCACCGGGTAACCGATGCGATCGCCTTCGGTCAGGGCTTCTTCGATGCCCGACACGTTGCCTTCGGTGCCTGGAGTGACCGGCACGCCGGCCTTGATCATGCTGCGGCGAGCTTCAGTCTTGTCGCCCATGCGGCGAATCACTTCAGCCGATGGACCGATGAATTTGATCCCGCGTTCGGCGCAGATTTCCGCCAGTTCGGCGTTTTCCGAAAGGAAGCCGTAGCCTGGGTGAAGTGCGTCGCAACCGGTTTCCACCGCCAGGTTCACCAGCTTGCGCGGGTTCAGGTAGCCAGCCAGCGGCTCGGCACCAATGCTGTGGGCCTCATCTGCACGTTTAACGTGCAAAGCATGACGGTCGGCGTCGGAGTAGATCGCGACCGAGCGAATGCCCATTTCGGCACAGGCACGTACGATTCGTACGGCAATCTCACCACGGTTGGCGATCAGGATCTTTGTTATCACTTGGAGTTTCCCTTGAGCCGGTGGTACCCACGACCTGCTAGACCCAGGTCGACGCGTGACCAAATGTTTCAATTTAGTCGCAGGTCCACACTAGCGTGCACAAGGGATTAACAAAAATGAATAATTATTGGGTCATGCATAAGTAAAGACTTATAGTTGAGGCATCCCCAGCGACGCGAGCGCCTACATAATGCGTAAGTCATTGATGCGCCTGACATTGCGTCAATTGCAGATTTTCAACGAGGTCTGCGATTTACGTTCCTACAGCCGCGCAGCCGACGAAATGTCACTCACACAACCTGCCGTCAGCCTACAGATTCGTCAACTTGAGGAGCTGGTCGGTCAGCCATTGTTCGATTACGTCGGCAAAAAGCTTTACATGACCGAAGCCGCTGAAGCGTTACAGCGGGCCAGTCGGGACATTTTCGGGCGCCTGGAAAACCTCGACATGCAGCTGTCGGACATGCAGGGCTCGTTGCAGGGGCAATTGAAACTGGCGGTGGAATCCAGCGCCAAGTATTTCGTGCCGCACCTGTTTGCCGCATTCAAACGCCAGCACCCGGAAGTGAACCTGCAACTGACTGTAGTCAATCGCGGCCAAGTCATTCGACGCCTGTCGGACAATCGCGACGACCTGGTGATCATGTCCATGGTGCCGCAGGACATGGGGCTGGAATTCTTGCCCTTCCTCAATAATCCGATCGTCGCCGTGGCGCCTCCGAATCATCCACTGTGTCATCTGGGACCGTTGCGCTTGCAGGATCTGGAGCCCTACACATTGCTGCTGCGCGAACCCGGTTCCGGGACGCGGCTCGCCTGCGAAGAATACTTCAAAGAGAAACGTGTGCACTTCAACCAGACTCAGGAAGTCTCATCGGCCGAAGCCCAGCGCGAGTGTGTGTTGGCAGGCCTGGGCGTTGCGCTGTTGACGCGCCACGCCCTGAACCTTGAGTTGGCAACCGGCGGACTGATCGAATTACCGGTCGAAGAGCTTCCGTTAATGCGCAGTTGGTGTCTGGTGCAGGCCAAGGCAAAACGCCTGTCACCCGTGGCTCACGCCTTCCTTGCGTTTATTCGTAGCGAACGAATTCAGATCAGCGCGCTGGTTGAGCGTTTCGACGGGAAGTCGAGGGCGATGCCTGCCAGAAATTGAGTTCCAATTCAGGAAAGTCACCAATTTCGGCCAACAGCTGGCGGCGTTCACAGCGATCTTCGATGGCGCGGCGAAATTCCATGCGGCGCTGATCTTCTTGCTGACGACGGGTTTTGACAGCGCTGTTGCGTTCTTCGTAAGGGGCCATTTCGAGTCTCCCAAGGCGAGTACGGGAGTTTCAAGATAGGCGTGGGGGATGACGGTTTGGCGGCTTGGGTGTTACAGGCTGATGAAAATTGCTGCGTATTCGAGGACGCCATCGCGAGCAGGCTCGCTCCCACAGGAGATCGGGTCAAAGGTGGGAGCGAGCCTGCTCGCGATTAAGGTCGGAACGACCTTACGACGACGTCAGTCGTCCAGCGCTTTCACCGACTTGGGCGACAACCGCAAGCTGCGCAGACTGCGCTTCACGCTCTTGAGGTGGTTGACCAGGCTCGGGCCACGCGCCATGGCGACGCCCATCGCCAGCACATCGATCACCACAAGGTGGGCGATACGCGACGTCAGCGGCGTATAGATTTCGGTGTCTTCATGCACGTCGATCGCCAGGTTGACGGTGGACAGCTCGGCCAACGGTGTCTGGCTCGGGCATAGCGTGATCAACGAAGCGCCGCTTTCGCGCACCAGGTTAGCGGTGATCAGCAAATCCTTGGAACGTCCGGACTGGGAAATGCAGATCGCCACGTCGGTCGGCTTCAACGTCACCGCCGACATCGCCTGCATGTGCGGGTCGGAATACGCCGCCGCCGTCAGCAGCAACCGGAAAAATTTGTGCTGGGCGTCTGCCGCTACCGCGCCGGAAGCGCCGAAACCGTAGAACTCGACACGCTGAGCCTGGGACATCAACGTCACGGCTCGCTGCAATTCCAGCGGATCGAGCTTCTCGCGAACCTCCATCAGTGTATGCAGGGTGGTGTCGAAGATTTTCAGGCTGTAGTCGGCGACCGAATCGTCTTCGTGGATCGCGAACTGCCCGAAACTCGCACCCGCTGCCAGGCTCTGGGCGAGCTTCAGCTTCAGATCCTGAAACCCGGAACAACCGATGGCACGGCAAAAACGCACGATGGTCGGTTCACTGATACCCACGCTGTGGGCCAGGTCGGCCATGGAACTGTGCATCACGGCCGCAGGATCGAGCAGCACGTGGTCAGCGACCTTGAGCTCCGACTTGCGTAACAGGTGGCGAGACTGGGCGATGTGTTGCAGCAGATTCAAAGGGCTGGACTCTTTGTTATTGGCAGGCGCCGGGGATGTAGCACGCTTGTAGTTATACTACATGAATCGGCTTTTTGCCTGCTCAATGCGTAACTCGATGTCCCCATTTCACGCGTCGTACACTCCATGTAGCCCTACAGGGCCTTTTCACTCATATCTAGCAGCACGGCCAGATCCCTCGCTTCGACCGGCCGACTGATCAAATACCCCTGAACCTCATCGCAGCGCTCTTTCCTCAGAAACTCGAGCTGCTCCTCTCGCTCCACGCCTTCAGCCACCACCTTCAATGACAAGCCATGCGCCATGGCGATGATCGCGCGGGTGATCGCCGAATCTGCTGTGCCCTCCCCCAGTCCGCGGATAAACGCCTGATCGATCTTCACGTAATCCACTGGAATGCGCTTGAGGTAGCTCAAGGACGAGTAACCGGTGCCAAAATCATCGATCGCCAGTTTCACCCCAAGATCACGTAACTGCTGGAACGTCGCGATGATGTGCTCGACGTTGTCCAGCAACTGGCTTTCGGTCAGTTCCAGCTCCAACAAGTGCGGCGCCAGCCCGGTTTCTTCCAGCACCTGCCGCACCAGACTGACCAGCTTGCCTTGGCGTAACTGATACACCGACAAATTGACTGACACCCGAATCGGCTCAAGCCCTTGGCGCTGCCACTCGCAGGCTTGCCAGCAGGCCTGGCGCAACACAAATTCGCCGATCGGACCAATCAACCCGGTTTCTTCGGCCAGCCCGATAAAGTCCCCTGGCGGCACGCGCCCCATGGTCGGATGATCCCAGCGCACCAGTGCTTCGGCAGCATTCAGCCGCCCCGTGGCCAGGCACAGTTTCGGTTGGTAAAACACCTTGAGCTGCTGCTCCTCGATGGCTTTACGCAGCTGGTTTTCCAGATTCAAACGCTCCATCGTGCTGGCCTGCAAGCTGTCGGTATAGAACTGGAAATTGTTACCGCCCAAATGTTTGGCATGTTGCATGGCCATGTTCGATTGATTGACCAGTGCCGAAATTTCCCGGGCGTTGTCTGGAAGCAGACTGATGCCCATGGAGGCACTGATCACCAACTCATGCCCATTGACCGCGATCGGTACCCGCAGTTTGGTTGCCAATCGTGTCGCCACCCGCGCCAGGCTCGAGAGGTTGCCGTAAGAGTTGAACAGCACGGCGAACTCATCGCCCGACAGCCGAGCGATGGTGTCGGCCTCCGGCAGCGCGTTGACCAGGCGACGGGCCATCTTCTGTAACAACTGGTCGGCGATTTCATGGCCCAGGCTGTCATTGAGCAACTTGAAGCGGTCCAGATTGATATGCAGCAACGCCAAACTGCGATAACCGCCCTGGCGCACCCGTTGATGCGCCTCGCTGAGCCGTTCACGGAACAGCGACCGGTTCGCCAGCCCGGTGAGTTCGTCGTAATGGGTCAGGTATCGCATGCGCTCTTCAGATTCGCGCCTTGCGGAGAGATCAGCAAAGAAGCCGACAATATGACTGACCCTTCCCCGAGGATCGCGAACCATATTCAGCTGCAGCCATTGTGGATACATTTCACCGTTTTTACGGGTCTCTACGAGCTCTCCCTGCCAACTGCCATGCTGCTCCAGCGCCTGATGGATGGTTGCGTAATGACGGCGTGCGTCGCGGCTGCACGGCAACTCGACCACGTTGCGCCCAAGAATCTCTTCGATGTCGTAACCGGTCACCTGACTAAAGGCCTGGTTGACCGCGAGCAACGCGTATTGGGGGTCGAAAATCACGATGCCTTCGCTGGCTGCTTCAAACACTGTCGCTGCCAGTTGCTGCTGCTCTTCCATGGCCTTGCTGACGCTGATGTCGCGGCGCGTCCCGACCATGCGGATCACCCGGCCGTTTGCGCTGCGCTCGACCGCTCGCCCTCGGTCCTCGATCCAGACCCAATGACCCGCGCCATGGCGCACACGGTACTCGACCTGATAATCCTCGCTGCGCCCCTTCAAATGCTCGACCAGTGCTCGCCGCAGGGCCGGAAGGTCGTCGGGGTGCAAGCGCGGCTTGAGGTGGCGTAGCATCGCGGTCACGTGATCGGGCTCGAGCCCAAACAACTCTTGAATCTGCGTGTGATGCACTTCGTCGGTTTGCAGGTTCCAGTCCCACAACCCGAGTTCGCTGGCTTTCAAGGCCAGTGCCAGACGCGCCTCACTTTTGCTCAAGGCCTGATTGGCCGCGTCCAGCTCCAGGCTGCGCTGGGCAACACGGCTTTCCAGTTCGATCTGAATCTGCCGCAGTTCATCCTCGGCCCGTCGGCGCTGGTCGATTTCCTGGGCCAGCTTCTGATTGAGCTGGTCGCTGTCGTTTTGAGCCTGCTGCAAATGCTCGATCAGCGCCTGGTTCTGAAAACGCCGTAACAGTCCACGATCGATCACCCGATTGACTTGCCAGGCCACTACGCTCAACGCGCCGAGCAGGATCAGGCCAAACCATCCCCAGCCGTGCTGTTGTTCGTCACCGCCCCAAAACATATAGGCAATGGCCGGCAACAGGCAGGGCAAGACAAAGGACAGGAAGGCCGGCAAGCTGACCGCGTAGGCCACGCTGGCCGAGAGCGCTGCGGCACCGATCAGGCCGAACACCCAGGCTTGCTGGATGAAGTTATCGGCCGGTACCAGGGCGATACCGGCGCCGGCCAGGGTCAGCCCGGTCAGGCCCGAACCGAGCAAGAACATGCGACGCCAGATTGGATTGGCCTGACGGTGAGGAATGGCCGAGTCAAAAGCGGCGACCTGAATGACCCGCAGGGCCACCAGCGACAACAACCAGATCAACCACACACTGAGCAGAAAATAGCGCTGCGGGCTCCAGAGCAATCCGGCACACACCAGGCCATTGATCAGCATGAACAAAGTGGGCAACAAGGAACCCTGATACAGCAGGCGCGTGCGTTCGACCGCCATTTCCAGGACGTACTGTTTGCGGATAACCCGGGGCTCCACAGTGGGGCCCGACAGGTCGGAGCTGAGGGTCATAGGCAATGTTCTTGTTCTTATAATGATGAGCATGGGCCCGAAACGTCGACGGAGCATACACAAGCAGGGGCCTGGACCAAACTGCATCTGATCAATAATTCGCCAAAATTCTCGCCCCCCGATCCCCCTGAAAAGACCATGAGCGTGTCCCGTCAACGCTTGCGGCCAATGACTGACCGGTCGTCCCGAACGATCTTTCATCGGCAAAAGCGAAGCGAAGTTTGCCCGGTGTGTCGCCGCCCCCTAGAATGCCCCGATGCGCGATGATCTCTCCCTTCTGCTGAACTCCCTCAACGATGCCCAACGCCAGGCCGTAGCTGCCTCCGTGGGTCGTCAGTTGGTCCTGGCCGGTGCTGGTTCCGGTAAAACCCGAGTGCTGGTGCACCGTATCGCCTGGTTGATCCAGGTCGAAAACGCCTCGCCCCACTCCATCCTGTCGGTGACCTTCACCAACAAGGCCGCTGCCGAGATGCGTCATCGCATCGAGCAGTTGATGGGTATCAACCCGGCCGGCATGTGGGTCGGCACCTTCCACGGCCTGGCGCACCGCTTGCTGCGGGCGCACTGGCAGGAAGCCGGCCTGAGCCAGACCTTCCAGATTCTTGACAGCGACGACCAACAACGCCTGGTCAAGCGGGTGATCCGCGAACTGGGTCTGGACGAGCAACGCTGGCCGGCCCGACAGGCCCAATGGTTCATCAACGGGCAGAAAGACGAAGGTCTGCGCCCGCAACACATTCAAGCCAGCGGCGATCTGTTCCTGGCCACCATGCGCAGCATCTATGAAGCCTACGAGGCCGCGTGCCTGCGTGCGGGCGTCATCGATTTCTCCGAATTGCTGCTGCGCGCCCTCGACCTGTGGCGCGATCACCCAGGCCTGCTGGCGCACTATCAGAAACGCTTCCGGCACATTCTGGTCGACGAGTTCCAGGACACCAACGCCGTGCAGTACGCCTGGTTGCGCCTGCTGGCCAAAGGTGGCGACAGCCTCATGGTGGTCGGCGACGACGATCAGTCGATCTACGGCTGGCGTGGCGCGAAAATCGAGAACATCTACCAGTATTCCGACGACTTCCCGGATGCCGAGACCATTCGTCTGGAGCAGAACTACCGCTCTACGGCCGGCATTCTCAAAGCCGCCAACGCCCTGATCGCCAACAACACTGGCCGCATGGGCAAAGAACTGTGGACCGATGGCGGCGACGGCGAAGCGATCAACCTGTACGCCGCGTTCAATGAACACGACGAAGCTCGTTACGTTGTCGAAACCATCGAAAGTGCGCTGAAAACCGGACTTTCCCGTAGCGATATCGCGATTTTGTACCGCTCCAACGCCCAATCGCGCGTTTTGGAAGAAGCCTTGCTGCGCGAGCGCATTCCGTACCGCATTTATGGCGGTCAGCGCTTCTTCGAACGGGCGGAAATCAAAAACGCCATGGCCTATATGCGCCTGCTCGAAGGCCGGGGCAACGATGCCGCGCTTGAGCGAGTGATCAACGTGCCAGCCCGTGGCATTGGCGAAAAAACCGTCGAGGCTATTCGCGATCATGCCCGTCATAGCGATGTGTCGATGTGGGAAGCGATGCGCTTGCTGGTGGCCAATAAGGGCCTGACCGGTCGTGCAGCGGGTGCCCTGGGCGCCTTTATCGAGCTGATCGAAAACCTCGCCGCCAAGTGCATGGACATGCCGCTGCACCTGATGACCCAGACGGTCATCGAGCAGTCTGGCCTGATTGCCTACCACGAAGCGGAAAAAGGCGAGAAAGGCCAGGCCCGGGTAGAAAACCTTGAGGAACTGGTCAGCGCCGCGCGCAACTTTGAGAACAGCGAAGAGGACGAAGACCTGACGCCACTGGCGGCGTTCCTCGGTCATGCGTCGCTGGAGGCCGGTGATACCCAGGCCGACGAGCACGAAGACAGCATTCAGTTGATGACCCTGCACAGCGCCAAAGGCCTGGAATTCCCCTACGTGTTCCTCGTCGGCATGGAAGAAGGCCTGTTCCCGCACAAGATGAGCCTGGAAGAACCCGGCCGTCTTGAAGAGGAACGTCGCTTGGCCTACGTCGGCATTACCCGGGCCATGCAGAACCTGGTGATGACTTATGCTGAAACCAGACGCCTGTACGGCAGTGAAACCTACAACAAGGTCTCACGCTTCGTACGCGAAGTGCCGAAAGGTCTGATTCAGGAAGTAAGGCTTTCCAATAGCGTCAGTCGTCCGTTCAGTGGCAACCAGTCGATGAGTGGCGGCAACCTGTTCGGCGGCAGTGCCATTCCGGATACAGGTTTCAGCCTGGGCCAGACTGTACGGCATTCGGTGTTTGGCGATGGCGTGATCCTGAACTTCGAAGGTGCCGGCGCTCAGGCGCGGGTACAGGTGAACTTCAGCGAAGGAAGCAAGTGGTTGATGCTGGGTTACGCCAAGCTGGAAGCCATATAACAAGACTTTCTGTAGGAGCGAGCTTGCTCGCGAAGGTCGTCAACGATGGCGCGTTTTTCTAAATGAACGCGCTGCCCTTGGTTTTTTCGCGAGCAAGATCGCTCCTACAGGGATCATTTCCTTCCGAACTAAATCACAAGTCCTACAGCCCAAAGTACACGGGCCCACTTGCGCCGACAGAGCTGAACTCAACCTGTCAGGCAAAAGCCGGAAACACTCTGCCGCTAGCCAGTAACACTTCACCTGTGCAACATGGCGCGCGTGCCTTCCACAAATGGGAATTCCCTTTATGAAACGTTTTCTTAGCATCGCCATGGCGTTGTGCATCGGCCTGACGATGAGTCTCGACGTCAATGCCGCCAAGCGCTTCGGTGGTGGCAAAAGCGCAGGCGCTGCGCCGACTCACCAAACCAGCCAGATGGCTCCTTCTTCTCCAGGCATGGGCGGCGCTGCGGCGACCGCTGGTGCTGCCGGTGCCGCTGGCGCCGCTGCCAAGGCCAGTGGCGCTTCGCGCTGGCTCGGCCCTCTGGCCGGCATCGCCGCCGGTGGCCTGCTGGCGTCCATGTTCATGGGCGACGGCTTCCAGGGCATGCAGATCTTCGACATCCTGATCATGGCGGTCATCGCTTTCCTGGTCTTCCGTTTCATCGCCGCTCGTCGCCGCAAGCAGCAGCCACAAATGGCTCCGGCAGGCTACGCGCCGCCGATGCAGCGTGAAGCTTTCGAACAGAAGCCGGCTGGCGGTTCGATCTTTGGCGGCGCGGCAGCACCGGTCGCCGCTCGTCCGGTAATCAACGCTCCGGCCTGGTTCAACGAACACAACTTCATCGAAGCCGCGCGCAATCACTTCCAGTCCCTGCAACAGCACTGGGACGCGAACGAAATGGACAAGATTGCCGAGTTCGTGACCCCGCAAATGCTCGAGTTCCTCAAGCGTGAGCGTGCCGACCTGGGTGACGGTTTCCAGTCCACCTACATTGATAACCTCAATGTGCAACTGGACGGTGTGGATGATCGCGCCGACAAGACCATCGCTACCCTGACCTTCAACGGTGTATCGAAAACTTCACGTTTCGACCAGGGTGAAGCCTTCAGCGAAAGCTGGAACATGGAACGTGCACAGGGCGAGAACCAGCCTTGGCTGGTGGCCGGTATCCGCCAGAACGGCTGATCCCCCTCCGCGCTTCACTTGCTGCAATAAAAACCCCAGCCTCGGCTGGGGTTTTCTATTTCGCGGTTGCATCTATAGCAAGCTACTGTATAAACCGCCCCATATAAACCGCGCCATTCAAGCAAGAGGATCCCGGACGTGGAAGAAATCATCGAACAACTGCGTGAAGCCAACGAACCGGTACCGGTCCCCTTGGAGCTGCCTGACGAAGACATGCTGGTGGAAATCGAGGAACAACTGTTCATCGACATTCCATTCGTCTTCAGAGAGTTTCTGCTGACCGTCAGCGACGTGGTCTACGGCAGCCTGGAGCCGGTGACCGTCACCGACCCGCAATCTCACACCTATCTGCCGGACGTTGCCGCCAATGCCTGGGATGCCGGCGTTGAACGCAGCCTGATTCCGATCTGCCAGGACGGTGACGACTACTACTGCGTCGAAGAAGACGGCACCGTGGTGCTTTGGCAGGCCGAAGAAGAGCTGATTGCCGAAGAAACCTGGGAATCGGTGTGGCACTGGGCGCGGGACGTCTGGCTGGAAAGCTGATTCAGCCGATGCCGGTGGTCAATGCCCGGACGACTCCTTGTGGTTGTCGAGTGTTTCCAGCAACGCCACCTGCATCCGCGTATGCACGCGAATGAACCAACGCCACAGCAGCGCCGCCACGGCGGCCGCGACGATGGCGATCAGCAGCAGCAACTTGTTGGTCGGCAGAATACTGGCCGACAAGGCTGCCAACAGCAGGAAGATCACCAGCAGCGACAGGATCGGGATCACTTCGGCGATCACCCTTCGCACTCGCTGCGTGTGGCGCCCGGCCATCTCCGGCTTCACGCCCATTTCCGCCAGCAACATCGACAGCGCCTTGAGCTTGCGATACGCCGCGATCAGGAATGGCAACGACAACAACAGTGCACCGCCCCAGATCAGTGCTTTTTGCCAGCTCGGGTCGCTGATCCAGGCTTGCACGTAAGCAGCCATGCGCTCGGCGAAGAATGCACCTGAGAAGAAGATCGCAATCACCAACGCCAGATTGACCCCCACCTGCAGCAAAATCCGTCGAATCATCGACGCCAGCAAGGCGCCCTCTCCCTGCGGCTGAATGCTGCGCAGCCACTCGCCGTACATTCCCAGGACCCGTCCCAGGCGTTCGGGCATGACGTGCGCAAGCTTGATCGACAATGGATCGGCCGCGCGAATCAGATATGGCGTCAGCAAGGTGGTGATTACCGAGACCGCCACCGCCACGGGATACAGAAAGTTGCTGGTGACCTGCAAGGTCATGCCCAACGCCGCGATGATGAAAGAAAACTCGCCAATCTGTGAAAGCCCCATCCCGACGCGCAGCGAGGTCCGTCCGTCGTTACCGGCGATAAAGGCACCGAGGCCGCAGGACAACATCTTGCCGAGCACCACGGCTACCGTAATCACCGCAATCGGCCAGGCGTATTGCAGCAGGATCTTCGGATCGAGCATCAGCCCGATCGCCACAAAGAAAATGGCACTGAACAGGTCGCGAACCGGTTCGATCAATCGCTCGATCTTCAGTAATTGTCGCGACTCGGCCATGATCGCACCAATCAGGAATGCCCCCAGCACCATGCTGTATTCGAGCTTGACCACCAGCAGGCAGAAGCCGAAACACAGACCCAGCACCGTGATCAGGAGCATTTCGTTGCTGTCGAATTTGGCCACGTAGGCCAGCAACCGCGGCACCATCAAAATGCCGAGGACCAACGCAACGATCATGAACAGCGAGAGCTTGCCGACGGTGGAAAACACCTCGCCGGAGCTGACCGTACCGCTGACCGCGATACTCGACAGCAAAGCGATAATGCCGATGCCCAGGATGTCTTCGACGATCAGCACACCAAAAATCAGCTGCGCAAAACGCTCGTTCTTCAGCTTCAGGTCATTGAGCGCCTTGACGATGATGGTGGTCGACGAAATCGCCAGGATCGCGCCCAGGAACAGCGAATCCATGGTGTTCCAGTCGAACCAGCGACCGATCTCGTAGCCGATCCAGATCATCAGCACGATTTCCAGGAACGCGGCGATGAAGGCCGTGGCACCGACCTTGAACAGCTTGCGCAGGCTGAATTCCAGGCCCAGGCAGAACATCAGGAAAATCACCCCGAGTTCCGCCAGGGTCTTGATGGTCTCTTCGTCGTGGATCAGCCCGAAAGGGGGGGTGTGCGGACCGATGATGAAGCCGGCGACGATATAACCCAGTACCACCGGTTGCTTGAGGCGATGAAACACCACGGTCACCACACCTGCGATCAACATGATCACTGCCAGATCCTGGATAAAACTGATGGCATGCATGGCGTGGCGCTCCCTGGATGTCATTGACCATAAGCCGACCGTAAGAACGGTCTGACTGAGGCGAGTAAAAATCTGCGTGCCGCGTAGGAATTGCCCTCGAAACCGGGCTTTTGGCAGGGTAACACCGCGACTTGAAGCAGAAAGGCGGTGCAATATATGGAAACAGATCGATTCGGCGTGACGGCGGACAGGCGCACGGCGTCCCGATAACTGTTGGTTTGAAAAAACCGCTGAGGCACCCGCAGAGGTGCCCCCCTCAAACGTTGCCTTGCCCCGTGAGAATGCTATGGAACCCGGAAACGCCCAGCTGTCGATGACGGTATTGATGACCCCCGACATGGCCAATTTCTCTGGCAATGTTCACGGTGGCACCCTGCTCAAATACCTCGACGAAGTGGCCTACGCCTGCGCCAGCCGTTATGCCGGACGCTATGTGGTGACCCTGTCGGTGGACCAGGTGATTTTTCGCGAGCCGATCCATGTCGGCGAATTGGTGACCTTCCTGGCCTCGGTGAACTACACCGGTAATACCTCCATGGAAGTGGGCATCAAGGTGGTGACGGAGAACATCCGCGAGCGTTCGGTGCGTCACACCAACAGCTGCTTCTTCACCATGGTCGCGGTGGATGACCAGCGCAAACCGGCCCAGGTACCGCCGCTGCAACCGGACAACAGCGAGAGCAAGCGCCGCTATATCCAGGCTCAGCAACGCCGCCAGATTCGTCAGGAACTGGAAAAGCGTTATCAAGAGATCAAGGGCGACGCTTAAAGCAAAAAAAGATCGCAGCCTGCCGCAGCTTGGAGCTACCGCAGGCTGCGATCTTTTTGCCTAAATCTGATTACAAACTGATCGACGTCGCTTCGAAGCGCACTCGCGGATGGGCAATCCGGTCCTGAGCGCGCACCAGTTCAAGCTCGTAACTGGCGCAAGCCTGGGTTTCCAGCAGTACTTCGTGCACCGCCGAGGCGGCAAACTCGAAGGCCGCCACCAGGCTGTCGCCCAACAGCACGCGGGCCAGGAACAACCCGGAAGTCAGGTCGCCAACGCCCACTGGCTGACGCGGAAACGCCAACAGCGGACGCTGTAGATGCCAGCTGCCTTCAGCCGTCACCAGCAGCATTTCAAAGACATCCGAGGATTTGCCGGGATAATCCAGATGTTTCACCAACACGGCCTTCGGACCACGCGCCAACAGCGCTCGGGCCATCGCCAGGCAATCGAACAGCGACTGCGGCTTGCGCCCCGAGAAACTATCCAGTTCCAGTTGATTCGGGCACATGAAGTCCGCCACGGCAGCGGCTTCTTCCAGCAGGAAGTCACTGACTTCGGCCGGCACACTGCAGCCCTTCTCCGGATGGCCCATGACCGGATCACACAAGTACAGCGCCTTGGGATTCATCGCCTTGATCCGCGCCACACCCGTCAGAATCGCCCGGCCCTGGGCCGCACTGCCAAGATAACCGGAGAGTACGGCATCGCAGTTGCCCAGCTCGCCAATCGCGGCAATGCCTTCGACCAGGTCAGGAATCTGATGGGGTGCCAACACGTCCCCGGTCCACTGGCCGTACTGGGTGTGGTTGGAGAACTGCACGGTGTTGAGCGGCCACACATTCACACCGACCCGCTGCATCGGGAATACCGCGGCGCTGTTGCCGGCGTGACCGAACACGACATGGGACTGGATAGCGAGCAAATGAGGCGTACGTTTCATGCGGTGAGTTTCCGTAAAACGATTGAAATTCTAGCCGCGCAGTATGCGACTAAACGCAGTCTGTACGACAGACCGGCGACGCAGTTAAGCTGACACTCTATTGTTGGAGCAACCTGTCGATGCTGACCCTTGGAAATATTTTCGTGCTGATGCTGTTCGCCACCGCGGGCGCATGGCTGTGGCACAACCACGGCTTGCGCGAGCGGGCGCTGGAGCGGGTCAAGCAGCATTGCAGCAAACTCGGCGTCGAGTTGCTGGATGGCAACGTGGCTCTGAAAAAAATCGCGTTCATCAAAGACGCCAACGGTCGTCGACGTCTGGGGCGTGTGTATAACTTCGAATTCACCGTGACCGGCGAAACCCGCCACAACGGCACCATCACCCAGTTTGGCGCGCACAGCGCGCACATCGAATTGGCGCCCTATCCTATGCCGCATGCAGAGACAGAAGCTGTCGTTGATGTGGTGAAGCCTCGAGCCGAAGTGATTGAGTTGAGCCAGTGGCGCCAGGAACACACCAAGTGGCGGCCTTGAGCCGTTAACCCGGCGTCGTACGGCACCCCTTCAACTGGCATTGCAGGACATCGACATCCTGCGGCTCACTGAAAATCAGCTCCAGGCGCGAATCCTGCCGCCACTCGATGGGCTGCCAATCCAGCGCCGAGTTATCCACTGCATTCGCTGAAACCCATCCCGCGTCACTGTGGATAACCAGCTTCGCACGACGCCAGACCTGCCCTGACAGCCACCACTCGATCAGCGTCGCATCGAATATCTGGCTCGGGTGCCAACGCCAACCGATGCTCCAGCCGCTGTCCTGCTGCTGACTCAAGCAAATGGGCAACGCGGGATCAGGCCAAACCGCAGGCATCTGCGCCAACCCCTTGGGCGCAACGAAGTTATCCACACCTGCCACGGCCTGAGCGGCCAAACCCGGCAACTCAACCAAGGGTAAAACGGCATTTTGCGTCCAATACATCGGACGCGCAGGCAGTCGAGCGGCAATCTGCGTGCGGTGTTCTTCGTCGAGATTCTCAGACTTGTTCAGCAACAACAATCCGGCGCCGTTCAGCGCCTCCTGTTGTGTCACAGGCAGTGGCTTGCCATCCGCGAGCGCCTGGGCATCCAGCACCAACACGCTGGGCTGAACGGCCAACACCCCTTGCCACGGCGCCGCGCTCAGTTGTCTGAGCAATTGCGCCGGATGCCCCAGCCCGGAGGGCTCGATGAACAGGCGATCCGGTTGCGCCTTGCGCAAAAGGCGCCCAAGGCCGATCTGAAACGGCGCGCCGTTGACACAACACACGCAACCGCCGGCCACTTCGCCCAGTGCGATACCATCGCTCGGCGAGGTCAGCAGCGCTGCGTCGAGGCCGATCTGGCCGAACTCGTTGATCAACACCGCCCACCGCTCATCGACCGGCCGTTGAGCCAGCAGGTGCTTGATCAGGCTGGTCTTGCCGGCGCCCAACGGGCCAGCAATGACGTGCGTGGGAATGTTCTGCAACATGGTCGAGGTTTTCTAAGGAGGTAATGGATGCGGTGGATTTTTTCGTTGCTGTGGGCGCTTGCCTGCGGTGAAGCACTGGCCCAGGCCTGCGTGGTTCACAGTCAGGCTGAACGCCTTGATGTGAAAGTCTGCCAGCAAAATCGTAATATCCCGGAAAAACTGTTCGCCGATGGTTTCTGCCAACCAACCCTGCCCGGGCAGAAGGTCTCAGTGGAATATGTCGATCAATGCCCGGGTGGCGCCTTCGGTGCTTGCAGCAACGCTCAAGTCGCCAATATGCCTTACCGGCAGGATATTCACTATTACGGCGTTGCCAGCGACGCGGCGTATTTGAAGCCTTATTGCGAGGCTCAGAGCCAGGGCACCTGGCTCACGCCTCAACGCGCAGACCGATAATCAGGCGGCCTCTTCATACCAAGGGCCAAACGGGTCCGCAAACACACTCCAGCCCTCGACGCCCAGCGCCATTTCATCCTCCGTCAGCAGGCAACTATCAAGCTCGGCATTCAGTTTTACGAAGTCGATGTTTTGACCGATGAAGACCAGTTCCTGCCGGCAATCTCCGGCAGCAGCGCTCCAGTTCTCCATGATTGCGGCCGTACTTTCCACGTCCTGCGGCCATTGGTTCTTCGGTACGAAACGCCACCAGCGCCCGGCGAAACCGTAACGCATCATTCCTCCGGCCTGGGACCAGCTACCCGCGTCCATGTGTTTGCTCGCCAACCAGAAAAACCCTTTGGAGCGCAGCAACTTGCCGTTGATCCATTCCCCGTCGATGAAGCTGAAAAAACGCTGGGGATGGAACGGTCGACGCGCACGGTAAACGCTGGAGGCAATGCCGTACTCTTCGGTTTCCGGTACATGTTCGCCACGCATTTCCTGCAACCAGCCTGGCGCCTGGGCCGCTTTTTCGAAGTCGAAGCGGCCGGTGTTGAGGATTTTCTCCAAGGGAATCTCACCCATCACCATCGGAATGATGGCCGCCTGACCGTTGAGTCGCTCGAGTATGGCGATCAACTCCTCGCGCTCGCAGCGACTGATCAGATCGATCTTGCTCACGAGAATCACATCGGCGAATTCAATTTGTTCGATCAGCAGGTCGGTAATTGAGCGCTCGTCCGCTTCTCCAAGTGTTTCGCCACGGGAGGCCAGGCTTTCTGCTGCCTGGTAGTCGCGCAAAAAATTCATGCCGTCGACGACCGTGACCATCGTATCGAGCCGGGCGATATCGGCGAGGCTCTGCCCGGTTTCATCGCGAAAGGTGAAGGTTTCCGCCACCGGCAGCGGTTCGGAAATACCTGTGGATTCGATCAACAGGTAATCAAAGCGGCCGTCCCTGGCGAGCTTGCTGACTTCCTCCAGCAGGTCTTCGCGCAACGTGCAGCAGATGCAGCCATTGCTCATCTCGACGAGTTTTTCTTCGGCACGATTGAGGCTGACATCGCGTTGGACTTCACTGCCATCGATGTTGATCTCGCTCATGTCATTAACGATCACAGCGACGCGAAGATTTTCACGATTACGTAGTACGTAATTAAGAAGTGTACTTTTTCCAGCACCTAGAAAGCCGGAGAGGACGGTCACAGGAAGGCGATTTGGCATCAGGATGTTCCTCGCGAAAGCTCGCACAAGAAAAGGTATCGTCGATTGTATTGTTATACTATAACACTTAACAACTTCTACGATGGACCTGCTCATGAATGCGCTGACTTTGCCGGATATCGCCGCGCAAGCCTCACCCCACGCCTTTCCACTGGAATGGGTGGGGATGTGCGGTATCGCCCTTCCTGTTCTATTCGATGGCCAACGGCTGAGTGCAAAAGCCGACGCAGGCGTGAGCCTGGATGATGGAAATGCGCGGGGCATACACATGTCACGACTGTACCTGGCGCTTGAACTGCTCGAACGAGAAACCCTTTCGCCTGATTTATTACGTCGGGTGCTGCGCAGTTTTCTGGACAGCCATACCGGAATGTCCGCGAGTGCTTACTTGAAAATACATGGGGAATTGTTGCTGAAACGGCCAGCGCTGATCAGTCCTTTGGAAGGCTGGAAAAGCTATCCAATCAGCATCGAAGCGCGCTTGAAAAACGACATGTTCCACGTGGAACTAAAAACAGAGCTTCTTTATTCCTCAACCTGCCCTTGTTCAGCGGCCCTTTCACGCCAGTTGATTCAGCAGCAATTCGTCCAGGACTTCGCCAACCGCTCGCTGCAACACGCTGATGTTTTGCAGTGGTTGGGCTCGACCAAGGGCATCATTGCGACGCCCCACAGCCAACGTAGCTCGGCGCAATTGCGCTTGAGACTGGACGAGTACCTAGAGGATTTACCGTTTATTGCGATCATCAATGACGCAGAAGCGGCGCTAGGCACAGCCGTTCAAACCGCGGTGAAACGCGCCGATGAACAAGCCTTTGCCTTGGCCAATGGGCAGAACCTGATGTTCTGCGAAGACGCTGCACGGCGCTTGAACCTGACGCTGAAACGTTCCCCAGGCATCAAGGCTTTTCATGTTCGTGTCATCCACGCGGAAAGCCTTCATGCTCATGACGCTGTTGCCGAGAGTCTTTTTAACTGGGGAACGTTCTAGCTTTTAAGCGCGCGGTTTAACCGTGCCGCAATCTTGACCCAACCATACGGCACGAGATTCGAGGCTGCCCTTCTGTTGAAGACCGGTGGCATTGAACGTGCCATTGACCTTGGTGGTGAACTCGCGATCACTCAGGAACGTGGCGACACCGGCCCCTTGGGCTTTCGGGCAGCTGAAGCGGAACTTCCACTGGTTACCCGTGCGATCGGTGATTTCCTGTTTGCAACCCGATTGCGGATCCGTCAGCGGAATGTCGTCGGACTTGACCTGCTCGGGGGTCAGACAAGCCCGAATCCCTTTGCCGCCCATGGTGATGCCCTGCTTCTCCAACTGCGCACGTTGCTCAGGTGTGAGTTGGTTCTGAATCTGGCCGAGGATCAATTGCAGATCAGGCATGTTCTGGTCATCGACCTTCATGTTGCTCGTGGTCAATTCCCATAAACCCGGTTGCAGCATTTGCGCCTGAGCTGCCACAGGAAGTGCCAAACCAAGCGCCACGGCCAAACCCAGCAGACGAACGTTCATCGAGTAACTCCTGATCAATAGTGGCCGTTAGACGTCAGCCGCTCGCTTCGGTTCATGGGCCAATTAATTAGCGACATTTTGCACAGAACATGGTCTGTTAGGCACTGAATCTTCAGGAGTAAGGCTGCCCCACATGGATTACTTCGGACCGCATATTTTCGGCTATACCATCGCCCTGCTGCATACGCTGGGCATGATCGCCGCGATACACGCCGTGTTGACCGTTCGAACCGCGCAAGGCTCGATTGCGTGGGCGCTGTCACTTTTTTTCATGCCCTACCTGATGCTCATTCCGTATCTGATATTCGGTCGCAGTTCTTTCGACGCTTATATCAAGGCAAGGCGCCAAGCCAACGAGGAAATGCGCAAGGCCATCTCTGAGCTCAACTGGCGCCCCTGGGTAGAGGAGGCGCTCACCGCCCGTGCGTCCACCGCATACGACTCATTAAGAGCGATGCCGAAGCTGGGCCATATGCCGTGCCTGGCCAACAACGAGGTGCGACTGCTGATCAACGGGCAGGCAACCTTCGACGCCATTTTCGAAGCCATCGATCAAGCGAAACAGGCCGTGCTGGTACAGTTCTTCATCATCCACGATGATCGCCTCGGCCAACGCCTGCAAAAGTTGCTGCTCAAGAAAGCTTCCGAAGGCGTGGCGATTTATCTGTTGTACGACCGAATCGGTAGCCACTCTCTGCCTCACAGTTATGTACAGGCGTTGCGCGATGGCGGTGTCCAGGTCAAAGCCTTCGCCACCCGCAGCGGCTGGCTCAATCGCTTTCAAGTGAACTTCCGCAACCATCGCAAGATCGTCGTTGTGGACGGCTTCCTCGGATTCGTCGGCGGGCACAACGTTGGCGATGAATACATGGGAGAAAAGCCCCCCCTGGCGCCCTGGCGCGATACCCACGTGCGGGTCCGTGGACCCGTGGTGGCCTGCATGCAGGAATCCTTTGCCGAAGATTGGTTCTGGGCCGCACGTGCGTTACCGCCGCTGATTCTGCCGCAGGTTTATCCAGAAGACGGCGTGCTGTGCCAATTGCTCGCCAGCGGCCCGGCGGACGCCTACGAGACCTGTTCCTTATTCTTCGTCGACGCCATCCACGCGGCGACGGAACGAGTGTGGATCACCACCCCCTACTTCATCCCCGATGAAGCCGTGTTCGCGGCACTGCGATTGGCAGTGCTGCGCGGTGTGGATGTGCGGATTCTGCTGCC
The DNA here is from genome assembly GCF_030417915.1 of Pseudomonas sp. C32. Lineage (NCBI taxonomy): Bacteria > Pseudomonadati > Pseudomonadota > Gammaproteobacteria > Pseudomonadales > Pseudomonadaceae > Pseudomonas > Pseudomonas sp. C32. The sequence continues at coordinate 69,412 of NZ_JAUHUK010000009.1, forward strand.
TTCCCGAGCCGACCATCACGTGGTCTACGCCGCTTCCAGTCTCTATGCCTTTGAAGCGGTGAGTGCGGGCGTGCGGGTATTCCGCTACGAGCCCGGGTTCCTGCATCAGAAAGTGGTATTGATCGACAGCGAAATCAGCGCCATTGGCAGTGCCAACATGGATAACCGTTCGTTCCGGCTGAACTTCGAAGTGATGCTGCTGACGGTTGACCGCGCGTTTGCCGCCGAGGTGGACCGGATGCTCACCGATGACTTCGCCCAGGCCCACGAAATCGCCAAAGGAGAAAGCCGGGAGACCCACCGCCTGCAACACCTCGGCATGCGGGTCGCCCGGCTTATTTCACCGGTCCTCTAAATGTAAATGTCGTCCCGTGTCCATGGCAGTTCATGACTGCCATCGGCATGGGCTTTCACCGCGAGAATCTGGTGCAGGTTGATCCAGCCTCGAGCGAACGCGTAAGCACAGCCCGCCAGGTACAAACGCCAGATCCGCAAGGCCTGACCCGGCACCAGTTTGGACGCTGCATCGAGGTTGTCCTCCAGGCGCTCGCTCCAATGGTCCAGCGTGCGCGCATAGTGCAGGCGCAGGCTCTCGACATCGACGATTTCCAGCCCGGCGTCGCTGATCTCGGCAGAGATCATCGACAGGTGCGGCAGCTCACCGTTGGGGAACACATACTTCTCGATGAATTCACCGGCACCGCGTCCCACCGGACGGCCGTCGATATGTTTGGCGGTGATGCCGTGGTTCATCACCAGACCGCCCTCTTTCACCGCGCCGAACAGGGTCTTGCAGTACTCCGCCAGGTTCGCATGCCCGACATGTTCGAACATGCCGACGCTGACCACTTTGTCGAAACGACCGTCCTGCGGTAGATCGCGATAGTCGAGCAATTGCAGCTCGACCAGGTCCTCCAGCCCTTCCGCTTTAACGCGCTCACGAGCCAGGGCCAGTTGCTCTTTGCTGAGGGTAATACCGAACACTTTCGCGCCGAACTCTCGGGCCGCAAAGCGCGCCAACCCGCCCCAACCACAACCGACATCCAGCAAATATTCGCCAGGCTGCAAACGCAGTTTTCGACACAGATGACGGAATTTGGCTTGCTGGGCCTGCTCAAGGGTTTCGCTGCCGGTCTCGAAGTAGGCGCAGGAATAGGCCATGTCGCTGTCGAGCCACAGCTGATAAAAGGCATTGCCCAAGTCGTAATGGTAGGAAATCGCCTTGGCGTCCGTGTCTTTGTCGTGGAGGGTACGCACGGGCTGGTTGTCGTCATTTTCGTCGAGCAACGCCTGGCTCCACTCATCACAGACGCGGATCACGTCGCTGATGGAACCTTCGAGTTCCAGTTTTCCTTCGACAAACGCCGCGCCTAGCGAGTCCAGGCTGGGATGGGTGAACTGGGTGACCATTTGTGGATCCTTGACCACAATCGTGACGCTGGGCGTCGGCCCCAGATTGAATTCATGGCCGTCCCAGAGTCGCAAGCGAAGCGGTAATTGCAGATTCTGTAAGGCCGGTGGTAGATGCGCGAGCATGGGAATACCCCTTGTTTCAGACGTCTGATCAGAGGGTAGACCATGTTGGAAAAATCGCGGGCTATCGAATTAATAGCCGTTTCCCATGGATTCACGACGCCCATTCAGCCGCCGTGAACACGCAAAATGGTGCGCCCTTATTACAAATGACTACGAACCGGCGCCACAGTTCTAAAAAGCGTATAAGCCTTTAACGTGGGGGTTAGCGCCGGTCCCGGATGCCATTCAGGCTTCGTCCTTGAGTTTGAGCAACGGCTCCTGAAACCTTAGCAAACGCCCGGCATTACCCAGCACCAGTAACGTGCTGAGGTTATGCAGCAATGCCGCCACCATCGCCCCGGCGGCGCCGAGCCAGCCGAAGGCAGCAAAGGCCACAATCGCCAGGGTCCAGCCCAGACCGATGATCACGTTGACCTGCAACGTCCGACGGCACTGACGACTCAGACGCACGCAGGTGCCGAGCCGACGCAAGTCGCTGCCGATCAACACGATGTCTGCCGAGGCCAAGGCGATATCCGCGCCACCAGCGCCCATGGCCACACCGACCACGCCGGCCTTGAGCGCGAGGGAATCGTTGATGCCATCACCGACCACCATCGGCCGAAAACCGCTGTCGATTTCCTTGAGCACGCGGTTGAGTTTGTCTTCAGGCAAGGCCTGCGCTTCGACGTCACTGATTCCGACATCACGGGCGAGCGTTTGCGCAACGCTTTGACGGTCACCCGTCAGCAACAGCTGCCGACCCAACCCAAGGTCACGCAGTTCACTCAGCGCAAACTGGGCTTCGGGCTTGACGGTGTCGGCCAGCAACAGCCAGGCGAGAAACTCACCGTTGAGCGCCAGCCCGGCAATCGGGCCATCGTGGTCGGGAACGGTAGACGTGGTGATGCCTAGCTGACTGAACAATTCCGGACGGCCGAGTGCGGCTTCGCCTTGCTCGGTCATCGCCACAACGCCCAGGCCTTGGCGCTCATGAATGTCCGAAAGCAGCAGGAAATGTTCCTGGGAAACCAACCCTGCCAGGGCGCGACTCACCGGGTGGCTGCTGGCCGAGCCGAGGCTCGCGGCGAGCTTCAACAGATGACCGTGATCCTGCAGCGGGCTGTCGATGGATTGCAGTCGCAACGTGCCAAAGGTCAGGGTCCCGGTCTTGTCGACGACCAACGACGTAAGGTCTGCCAACTCTTCCAGAAACGCTGAGCTGCGAATCAGAATCCCGTGCCGCGCCGCCACTGCCACCCCGGCAATCGCCGTGGCAGGTGCCGACAACACCAACGCACAAGGACACGCCGCCACCAACACCGCGAGCATCGCCTGGGCATTGTTGGTGACGAACCAGGTCACTGCCGCCAGCAACAAAACCAACACCATGTAACTGCCGGCGTAACGTTCGAGCAACCGCGTAATCGGTGGCTTGGAACGCTCGGCGTTTTGCATCAAGGCGATGACTTTCCCGAGGGTCGACTCGTTGCCGGTGCGGGTCACTTCGATGCGCAGCAAACCATCCAGGTTGATAGCACCGCCGAACACCGACATGCCGACACCCGCCTCCATCGGCACCGACTCGCCGGTGATGGACGCAGTGTCCAGACTCGCCTGGCCAGACAACACCCGGCCATCGGCCGGCACCCGATCACCGGCACGGACTTCGACCAGATCCCCCGGCAGAAGTGTGCCGTTGTCGACTTCGAGGATGGTGCCGTCCGCTTGCACTTTGCGTGCGTGGCTACGGGTCAGTTTGCCGAGGGCGTGAATTGCTTCCTGGGAACCGATCACACTGCGCTCTTCCAGCACATGGCCGAAGATCATGATGATCGGCAACAATGCCGCAGTCAGCAGATCGCCGGTGGCCCATGCCCCAAGCATCGCCAGGGCGATCAATTGATCGGTGATGCCGTGCAGGCTCGGATACCGCAAGCTGTACCAGGCTGAGCGCATGACCGGCACGGCGACCAACAACGAAGCGAACCCGAGCAACAACTGACTGACGCCGGCCTGCTCCGGCGACAACCAGCGCCAGATCAAACCCAGCGCCAAAAAGCCCAAGGCGAGCATTGCCAGGGTCAACTGGCGCGCAGCACTGCGTTGTTCTGCCGAAGACAACATGCTCGGGGCGGCAGCGGTTTGAGCGGTCATTGTGCAGCTCCCTGAATGATCAGGCGGGAATCGTCTTTAGGATCGACCGTCGTCACCGAACCGGCCTGGCGGAGAATGTCCGGCATTCGTTCACGGTAAATGCGCAGGAGCATTTGCGGGTCGGTGCCCTGTTGTTGCGCCTTGGCCAGACTCAACACCGTGGCTGTGTCAGCAGACGCTTTTGCCAACCGTTCGCTGGCCTGCGCATGGGCAACTTGCAGCGTGCGGTCGGCTTGTTCGTTGGCGGACTGAGTGAGTTTCTCGGCTTCGGTTCGCGCATTGGCCACGGCTTTGTCCGCTTGCTGGCTGGCCGTCAGAACCGAGTTGAACGCATTGACCGCAGGGCCCGGAAGGCTCGATTGCACATCGACCCGTGCCACTTCGATGCCTAACCCCTGCCCCGTCGCGGTGAGCTCCGCCAAGCGCCGATTGATCCCTTGCACCAGATCACCCCGCAAGCGTTCACGCCGCTCTGCCGCTTGGCTGTCGGCACCGATCAGCTCCGGACGGGCGACCAGAATGGTGTCCAGATCGCGTGCAGCGGTGAGCGCTACGGCGCTTCGGGTGACAAGACGATCCAGCGCCGGCAACACATGTTCACCCTGAAGCACAAAGGCATAGGGCTCAGTGACTTTGTAGAACACCCGCACTTCAAGTTGAACCACGCCCGCATCACCCGTCAGCAGGTAACCGGAGCCCGCCAACGCATCGCTGATGGGCGTGGCGAAACTGGCGACGCGATCCGCCTGTACAGCGGCCCCACTGCGCAGCAGGTTTTCCACCCGACGCTCGACTACGCGATCCGCCGCCGGCAACAAAATCACCTGTTCGAACGGTCGTGGCCAAGCCAACAACAACCCCGCATTCTGGATTCGATCCAGCGCGCCGAAGTGCAAAACGACCGCTCGATTCTGCGGATCGATCTGTCGCACATTGGAGACTGCCCACGCCAACGCCGCCAGAACGGTCACCGCGTACAGGGCGAGAAATGCCAAGCGCCCGGCCTGAATCCACGGACTGCTCAACTCATTTGTTCCACGTGGAACCAAACTCATGGCTGCGATCCGGACTTGTGTTCAAGGTTCGGAGGACCGTCAACCAACACTCGGAACGGTGCGGCGTCGGTACGCAAAATCAACTTGGTGCCCGGCGTCACCACTGTGCCCAAGGTGTCGAGTGAGCGCAGCAAGTTGTAAAGCTGTGGCGAACCCGCGTACGCACGACCGTAAATTTGCGCAGCTTCAACCCGAGACTGAGCTTCGATATCTGCCGCTTTGACCGTGGCATCGGCCTGCACAATTCGCGCATCGCGCTCGGCGGCGGAACGGATTTGCGCCGCTTCACGTTTGCCAATCGCCGTCCGCTCCGTCGCGATGGTTTCACGCTCGGCACGCATTCGGTCGACCGTCGCGGTGAGTGTCACCGACGGCAAGGTCAGGCGCTCGATACCGACTTGCAGCACACGTACCCCATAAGTGGTGAGCAACTGCTGATCGATCTGCTGACGCAATTGCGCCTCGAAATCGGCGATGTGCACTTGATTGGCGTCGGTGTTCACCAGGTTCGCCAGATCAAAACTGCTCGCGGTCGTTTCCAGCGCCGACCCCACAAAAGTACGAATCTGCCGCGCTGCTTCATCCGGCTGGTTCTGCACCGCGCGCATGAATCGCTGCACGTTTTCAGGATCACCCTGCACCTGCCAGGCCACGTAGGCCTGAACGATGATGCGCAAACCGTCCCGCGTGCCGACATCCTGCAAACCGCTGGAGGTGGTGCGCAGCCGCAAGTCCACCGGGATCGCGGCTTCGAACGGTGCCGGCCAACGCCAGCCAAGTCCCGGTTCCAGCAGGACCCGCGACGGATTGCCGAAACGCGTGATCACCGTGGCCTCACCCGAACGCACTTGCACCAGGCTCGCGGCGGCCACCGCGAATGCCACCAGCAAAGCCGCCCAGCCCATGCGTCGCCATGGGAACGGCCCCGCTTCCTGGGGATCACCGTGATGATGGTGATGATGACCGTGGTGGTGCCCGCCATGGCCGTGGTTGTGGCCGGCGTGGTCATCGTGATCGTGAGTGTGGGACTGGCTCAATTGGCAGCTCCTGGCTGAGCGGTTTTGCGCGACGGCGCAGGGTCAACCGGCGGCGTAAACGTACGGAGGTCGATGGTCGGCGCATTGCTGCTGCCACCCAGTCGATGGTCAAGAATCAGCAACCTGGCGTTGGCCAGGCCTTGGGACAATTGGCTCAAATATTGTTCGAGCACAAAGGCCTGGCCGGCGCTCGCATAGGCCTTCTGTTCGGCGTTGAACTTCAAGTCTGCCGCCTGAGCGCTGGCGTTGATTTCACGCGCCCCGGCCGTCGCCTGGTCGCGAGCGATGCTGGCCTGCAATTGCGCCTGATGGGTAGCTTCGGCCGCTGCTCCGCGTTCGCGGGCAATCAACGCCTGCGCGCCAATCTGCGCCGCTTGCACGCCGTGATACGCATTGGCGGCGCCGGCGGGTGGATGAATGGCTTCGACCACCGTGGCCAGAATCTCTACGCCACTGTCGAGTGTTTGCAGATCGGCCTGCACGGCTCGACCGATCTCTTCGGCCAGCCCTACCCTGTCTTCGCCGAGCAATCCGTCGAGGGTGCGCGAAGCAAAATCGTGAACCAGAATCCGGCTCGCGGTGCTGCGAATCAGCATCGGCACGTCAGCGCTGTTGTACGTTGCCGCCAACGCGGCTTGATCACTCAGGCCAATGCGGTAGATGAAACGCACGTCCATGTTGACGACCTGAAAGCTCTGTTTGTCGCCACGGCTGCTGGCAATCACCTGAGACTTGTCGTTCACATGGCTGGCATCCCACAAGCGATTGGCGATGGCAGGTGCCGGGCCTTCGGCGGGCTCGGCCTGAAGGGGTGCAGAGGTTTCGCCGACGCTGGTCGCCAACTCGTGAACCACACCGTTCTCAACGCTCAATACCCGTCCCAATGGCCACGGTAATCCCGCGTGCAAGCCAGGACCGAATACTTCAACCGGCTTACCGAATCGCTCGTAAATGCCGCGAGCTTGCAGCGGAATTTCGTGAATGCCGGTCAGGGCCCAACCGATGATCGCCACCACCGCCAGCACCGGCACGAATGCCCGACGCATGTAAGTGAACGCCCAAATCTGGCGCAAATCGATGCCGAAACGGTTGTGCAATTCATGCTGCAACGCCAGCAAGGGTTGTGGCGGCCAGCGCAGCATGTCGGCGACAAAACTGCGGGCCAGCAGCTCGGGTTCGAGACGCTCACGGCGCGGGCTGAACAATGACAGGACCGCGCGCAACAGCAACTCAGCGGCCACCAACCCCGGCAAAAGGCCGATCAATACCGCCAGGCGAACGGGCCAGACCGAGGACTCGTTGGCGAACAACAAACAGACGGCGCCGAGCACCAGGCTGATAATCGCGACGCGGGTCAGTTGCGCCAGCGAATTGGCTTCTGGCCATTGCGCGGTATTTTCCTGCACGAGGTGACGCTCCAGCACCAGCAGCCCGAAAGCCAGCAGTAACGAAATCGCCGCGCCAACGGTCGCCGACATGCCCAATGCCGCGGGCGGCAATGTGAGGTTCCAAACCTGTTCGACGCCGGACAGCGCCAGCAGCGCCCACCCGCCTAGCCACAACGTGGGGGCGCCGATTTGCGTGACCCCGTGCTGCCAGCGGCGACTGATTCGATCGAGCAAGCGCTCATACCAATCCGACGGTGCCTCAGGTTCATCGATGACAACCACCGGCACCACCGGATTCATCGCCCGCTCACGCCACTGCGCCACCCACCAGGCCGATTGCAGGCCCGCAATCAACACCAGAAAAGCCGCGCTCTGATTGACCAGCAAAGCAGGCCAAAGCGATTGCGGCGCAAACAGCCCGACAACTAACGCCAGCAACACACCTGTCGCTGCAAGCACGCCTGCGCCAATCGCAAACTGGCGCAAGCGTCGTCCCTGAAAAAGGGCCTGTTGAAAGCGCGGCAACCCTGTAACCGGCGCCTCATCCACATCGAGATCGACTTGCATATCACCCCAGCGTTGGTTTTGCTCACATGGCAATTCGTTACGATATAACGAAAGCGGTGAAATTTTCGTATTTAATCGCGCTATCCAGAATTGCTCAATCCGAAGCCTTGACCGAAAAGGTACAGAACACACATATTACGCTCGTAATTTTACCTGCGAACTACTTTTACCCATTCCGTCTTTTCATTCAGGAGAACATCCATGAGCACCTATGACGTCGTGATTCTCGGCGGTGGTCCCGGCGGGTACAACGCGGCAATCCGTGCCGGGCAACTGGGTTTGAAAGCGGCCTGCGTGGAAGGACGCGCCACCCTCGGTGGCACGTGTCTGAACGTCGGATGCATGCCATCCAAAGCCTTGCTGCATGCCTCCGAACTCTACGACGCGGCCATGGGTACGGAATTCGCCAACCTGGGCATCGAGGTCAAACCCACCCTTAACCTCGCCCAAATGATGAAGCAGAAAGATGAAAGCGTGACCGGGCTGACCAAGGGTATCGAGTTTCTGTTTCGCAAAAACAAGGTCGACTGGATCAAGGGCTGGGGCCACATCGACGGACCGGGCAAAGTCACGGTGACAGACAGTGCGGGGGGCAAGACCGATCTGAGCGCCAAGGACATCATCATCGCCACCGGCTCCGAGCCCACTCCCCTGCCCGGCGTAAACATCGACAACCAGCGCATCCTCGATTCAACCGGCGCGCTGTCTCTGAGCGAAGTGCCAAAACATCTGGTGGTGATCGGCGCCGGGGTGATCGGCCTGGAGCTGGGCTCAGTGTGGCGACGCCTTGGCGCAGAGGTGACGGTGGTCGAATTCCTCGACCGAATCTGCCCCGGTGTTGACGGCGAAGCGGGCAAAACACTGCAACGGTCACTGAGCAAGCAAGGCATCAAATTCAAGTTGAGTTCGAAAGTGACCAGCGCCAAGGCATCCACCTCCGGTGTCCAGCTCAGCGTCGAGCCCGCTGCTGGCGGTACTGCCGAGCTGCTGGAGGCAGATTACGTGCTGGTGGCCATCGGTCGCCGTCCTTATACACAGGGCCTGGGCCTGGAAAACGTCGGCCTCGCCACGGACAAACGCGGCATGCTCGCCAACAAGGGCCACCGCACCGAGGCGGCGGGCGTGTGGGTGATTGGCGACGTGACGTCCGGGCCGATGCTCGCGCACAAGGCTGAAGACGAAGCCATGGCCTGCGTCGAGCAGATCGTCGGCAATGCTGGCGAGGTCAACTACGACCTGATTCCCAACGTGATCTACACCAAACCCGAACTGGCCAGCGTCGGCAAGACCGAAGAGCAGCTCAAGGCGGAAGGTCGCGCCTACAAGGTTGGCAAGTTTCCCTTCACCGCCAACAGCCGGGCGAAGATCAACCACGAGACCGAAGGCTTCGCCAAAGTGCTGGCCGACGAGCGCACCGACGAAATTCTCGGCGTGCACCTGGTGGGCCCGAGCGTCAGCGAAATGATTGGCGAGTATTGCGTTGCCATGGAGTTCAGCGCCTCGGCCGAGGACATTGCCCTGACTTGTCATCCTCACCCGACTCGCTCGGAGGCGTTGCGCCAGGCGGCGATGAATGTCGAAGGGATGGCGACGCAGATGTAGAAGATCAAAAGATCGCAGCCTTCGGCAGCGCCTATGATGGCTGCGATTTTTTTGCTTTCAGGTTGGCAAATGCTCCAACGGCAACGCCCCCGGCGATTTCACCGTGTGAATCGCAAAGTTGCTGCGGATGTCGCTCACACCCGGCAACTTCAGCAAACTTCCGGTGAGAAAACGGTCGTATGCACGCAGGTCTGGCACCACCACTTGCAGTAGAAAATCCGACTCCCCCGACACCAGAAACGCCGAGATCACTTCCGGCAACGCCGTCACCGCCAAGCGAAATGCTTCGGCCTGTTCGTCGTTATGGCGTTCAACCTTGACCCCGACAAACACCGTCAGCCCAAGGCCCACTTCGTCGCGATCGAGATTGGCCTGGTAACCGCGAATCACCCCGGCCTCCTCGAGCATTCGCACCCGACGCAAGCAAGGTGACGCGGACAGCCCGATCTCGTCCGCCAATTGTACATTGCTCAGGCGCCCGTCCCGTTGCAGTGCGGCGAGAATTTTGCGGTCGTAGGCGTCCAGTTTCATGATTTGGCAGATCCTGATGGTTACAGCTGAGTTATCCAGCAGATTATGCCAATCACAAACCTAATAGAAGCGAACTACGCAAGCACCTGCCCCGCCTCTGCGCCCTAGACTGGCCCTACCGAATCGACAACGAATGGGGTACGACATGGCAGGACTTGGGCTGTTTTTCATGGCGCTGGCAGTGGTCTACCTGTTGCCGGGACCTGACATGATCCTGCTGTTGCAAACCGGAGCCCGCCAGGGCAAGGGCGCAGCACTGGCCACGGCTGTCGGCCTGGCCATCGCCCGGGGTTGTCACGTGGCATTGGCGGCTTTGGGGCTGGCGGCATTATTCAAAGCGGCGCCGTGGACCTTCGATGGGGTGCGTCTGGCGGGTGCCGCGTACCTGCTGTGGCTCGGCATTCAGTGTTTGAGAACCACGATGTTGCCGAGCCTGACCGATCAGCTCATGAGCGAAAAAACACGCTGGAGCACAGCGATTCGTCGCGGTTTGCTGACCAATCTGCTCAACCCCAAGGCTTTGCTGTTTTGCTCAGTGTTGCTGCCGCAGTTTATTTATCCACAGGCCGGGCCGGTGCTTGAACAATTCGCGACCCTGGGAGTGGTGCTGGTCGGCGTCGGCTTGCTGTTCGACAGTGCTTACGCACTCATCGGTGCTGCACTGGGCCGCTGGCTGCAACGCAGTCCTTCAGCCCAACGCTTGCAGCAATGGTTGTTCGGCAGCCTGTTGATCGGTTTCGCCGTGCGACTGACCTTTGTTCAACAGGCGTAAGCCTTACTGCGCCTTGCGGCGGCGACGAATGATCAGCAACAGCGCCGCTGCCGCGACCACCAGGACACCGCCAATCTGCAAGGGCAACTTGTACGGACGAAGGGCTGAACGCGCCCCGTCAGTCACTTGCGTCACATAGCGTTTGTCAGCGTTTTCGAAGTCGGGATACGGGCATTGATGACCAAAATCAGCCGCCCATTCCACGTAAGGCCCTTCTTTGACATAACGCTGATAAATCGCACTTTGCTCGGACAGGCTGCTGTTCCAGCCCGAAGCCTCACACAGCACCGCCGCGAATGCCTGACTGGTGTGCGGCAGATTGTCCGCCGCGCGGTTGGCCAGCGCCGTGGCTACAAAACGGTAGTGGTAACGCTCATCCGGTTGCGCGGCGCTGGCCTGCTGGCGTTTTACTTCGGCCTCGGCCACTAGCGGACCGACCTTCAGCTCAGCGTTTGCCAAAACATAGTTGCCGCCGAAAGTGGCGTAATCCGGGGCCAATTCGTAGCCCAGAATGTCCATGCCCCACTCCCGTGCAGTCCACGCTGCATTGAACAACGCAGCGGCCCGCCGAGTCGGCCACCATGCCGAATCAGCCGCTAGCCGCTGCTGGCCATACAACCTGGCCTTGTTCTGCAAACCGGCGTTATCGAAGTAGGCCGGTGCCTCCTCGTAATGCCCCTCGCGCAACAAACGCCGCCCAAGCAAATTGCGCAGGTTGGCTGCAACCGGCAGGGGCACATAGTTATCGCGCTCCTGCTGAGTGAGCGGCGGTGGCGCCGGGACTTGGGTGTCGACGTAGTGTTTGAGTTCTTCGAGGGTCAGTACGCGCTCGGCCACCGTCGCCGCGTCGAACCAATAGATGCTTTGACTGCGATAGAGCTGATCGAAGGCTTGCAGGTAATCGCCGCGTTGCAGCGCCAGAATCGCGCTCTCGCCCTCGACCCGGCATTTAGGCTGCACCGTTTCGTAATCGAAGTCTGGCGTGCGTCGTTCGCCCCAGGACTCATTCTGCGGGAAGGCTTGGGCAGCCTTGGCGTAAGCCCCGGCGGCAGTAGATTTATCGCCCTCGCGCAGCGCCAGTTTTGCCCGTAGCCACCACGCCAGACCGCCGTCACCGGCGTGTTCGAGGAAGGCTTTGGCGCTGGCGTAGTCGCCCTGTTGATAATTCATCGCCGCCAATCGATCGGCGTTATCGAGGCTGCCACGGGTGCTGTTTTGCAGCAGCTTGATCATTTTCTGTTCGTTTGGCGCTTGATCGCCGAATGACCAGCCCAGCCGGCTGATCAGCGACGCCGTCACCAATTGCTGCACCGGTTTGCCCTTGAGCAGTTCAGCCAGTTGATCTTCTGGCATTGCCGCCAGATCGGCCATCAACAGCTTCAGGGAGGTGTAGCCCACCGCCGACCCATGCAGGTTTTGCGCGGCATAGAGTTCGATGGCGCGGTTCCAATCGCCGGCGGTGCGCACTACCCGGGCTTCTTCGCCGAGACTGGCAATGCCCAGTTCCAAAGGATCACTGAAGCCATCGATGCTCAGTTGTCGTGTCTGCTCGAACGCTTTGCGCGATTGTTCCAGTCGATCAGGGCTCGCGTCGGCTTCGGAACTCATCGCGAACATCGCCCGCCCCAGTGAGTAGGCTGCCCAAGTACTGCGCAAGGCACGTTGATCCGCCGGCAACGCCAGCACTTTCTGGAAATACTCGGCCGCCAAGCCATGGTCACCCGCGCTGAACGCCACGGCCCCGGCCAGATAGAACCTGAACTCGGCGGGCAGGCTCGCGCCCTGCACTTCCACCTGGCGAGCGTCGGTCAAGCCACGCAATTGTTTGACCAGTACCTGCTGTTCCGCCGTCAAATCCGTCTGCTCGGCCAGATCCCGCTGTTCGGAATAGCCCGGCGTCTCACCATAGCCATCGCCGGGGCCCAGTGTCGCGGCCGTCGCGTGCTTGAGCCCGGCGATCGCCTGCCCGAGGCGACTCACCTCGAAGCTGAAATTGCCTTCCGGCAACTCCGCCAGCGACTGCTCGCGGTTGTCCAGCAAGCGCATGGGAAAGTCCGGGCCGCAGGCCAGCGCCGAACCCAGCGGCAGGCTGAGACTCAGGCAAAGCAGATGACGCGGCCAGTTACGGGGAAACATTCGAACCTCCTTGATCAATGTGTGCACAGCGAGCCCAACCGATGGCGCGCTGTCCGCCGGCCGGTATTCGACCGTCGTGCAGGCGGGTGAAGGTAAGCAGGTCGGGGCTCTGTTGCAATGCATAACCGGCCAGCGCATCGGCGCCATCGCAACCTTGCACCGCCAGCGTCAAGCGCTCAGGCCACGCGCTGTCGAGGTTGCCCTGGTTGCTGATGGCGATGTCATAGAGGCCGTTGTCGACCGATAGTTTCAACGTCAGCTGACTTTCGAGCACATCACCGCGGGCCACCGCACGCAACGTCGTCAGGCTCCAGGCGCGGCGGTCGTTGGCCAATGGCAGACGAAACCAGATCAGTCCTGCCAGGTGTTTGGGAGGATCAGCGCGCAAGGTGGCTCCAAGTGCCTTCAGTTGTTGCGGGTCAGCGAGCAGTTCACGGCGCTGACCGTCACGTTCAACGGGGACTTCACTTTCAACAACCGGTGCGCCGCTGCCCCCCGGCAGTAACGCAACGCCATAGGCGGGTAGTGCCAGATAAAAGGGTTTCGTCGTGACGCGACTCCAGGCATTCGCCCATTTTCGAGCCTGATCGGCGTCAAACAACCCAAGGCGCGGATCACTGACCGCATGCACTTGCAAAACGCTGCTGTCGACGGTGGATAACAACGCAGGCAGTTCGGCACTGTCGAGCCAGGCCGGCAAAGCGGTGATGCTCAGTGGCACAGACGCCGGCAGAGCGGCACGCAGTTGGGCAAGAAATTGGCGATAAGCCGGTAGCCGTGCGCTACCTGCATCGTGGTCGATTTCCACACCAGAAAGGGTCAACCCTTGTGCCTGCCAATCGCTGATCAGTTGCTGCACCTGGGCGGTGACTTCAGCCTGGTCCAGCGATGGGAGTTGCCCGTCGAGACGAATCACCGCAATCAGCGGCCGACCATCCTGCCTGAGCATTCCCGGATCAATCCGCGCGCGACTCCAGCCCGCCTTGGGGAAGGCCTGCAACGCCAGCACCCGCAGGGTCGAAAAGTCTGCGCGGCTGTCGCTGAGAGCGGCGTCATGGGCCGGTGTCCATTGCCGTTGCCAGATGTAGAGTTGTTGATCCAGCGGTGGCGCGTCTTGTCGTTCGCAACCGCTGAGCAGCGCCAGCGTCGAAAGCAAGACGATCGCGCGAGTGAGAAAAACCATGAAAAACGCCTGTCCCTGAAAAGCAGAAAGGGCCTGTTATGTCCGTTAACGGTTTGAACACTGCAACCGCTGTGGGAGCAAACTCCCACAGGTTTCGTGTACTCACTGACTCACAGCCCTTTTTCGTGTTACGCACTACCCTACTCAGCGAATGCCCTGGGGGCAATGTTCGCTTCTGATATAGAGCGCCAACGTAGCGCCAGTGCACCGGGGCGACGCACCGCTTGCTCGACCTCAAACGTCCACAGACGCTCGGCCCCTTCGAATGCCTCTATCTGCGGGCCCTCCAGGATGATGTCGGTCCGTCCGCTGAGTTGTAGCAAGTCACCGGTATTGAAATCGATAAACAGCAAACCGGCGCGGGGATTGAGCAGCAGATTGCCCAGAGTATTGAAATGCAGGTTGCCGGCAAAGTCAGGAATAGTCAGGCGATTCCCTTCCACTCGTACGAATCCACCCTGACCACCCCGGTGAGAAACGTCCACCGAGCGTTCGCCTTCAACCTCTATATAGCTGGCGACAAAGAAGGTGTCCGCTCCGGCGATCATGGCTTTGGCGGCGTCATCCAGGCCGTTGAAACGTTGAGCGACACGGGCCGAAGGGTCCGCCAAAGGCACTGATCGAAACTGTCGCAATTGAATGTACCGGGGGCAATTGCCGAATGACTGATCCACCGTCACCCCAAAGCCCTGCGTCGATAACGCACGAACATGACCATTGATGCGGTTGCGTCGCCGGGTGTGCAATTCGATACCCAGCAAACCGATCGCCGCGCCCTCGGTGAGCTGTGCAGGGTCGTCAGCCGCCGGCAGGCTGCTCAGTTGCAGAAGACCGGGCTGCGGTGATTGGGCGAAACCTGGCTCACCTTCAAGCACGCTGGCCCAGGGATGCCCCTCCCCATCGACCGCTGCGTACAACATGAACGGCAGTTGCTGATAGAAGGTGCGGTGCTGATCCGGCATCTCATTGCGAATCACCTTACGCCCGAACGCCTCCATGCGCTCGGCAACACCCACGTGCACCTGCAATTGTTTTTCGCCGGCATGCCATGGTGAATGGTCCATTACGACTTCTCCCCTCGCCACATGTGCAGTGTTAGCCGTATCAGGCTGTTTTTTGCAGCCCGGCGACCGTGCGCGGCATGCCGACAAAACCGGGCAGCGCTTCAATGCGGGCCAGCCAGGCCTGGATACTGGTGTAGTCGTCGAGGCAGACATTGCCCTCGGGGGCGTGGGCGATGTAACTGTAGGCCGCAACGTCGGCGATGGTCGGCTCGCTGCCAGCCAGATAGGTTGAATGGGCCAATTCGTGATCGATGACTTTGAGCACGGTGTGGGCGTAAGCAACCACTTCTTCAGCGTTGTATGGCGCACCAAATACCGTGATCAGCCTTGCGCGGGCCGGGCCGAAGGCAATCGGACCGGCAGCCACCGATAACCAGCGCTGGACCCTGGCGGCACCGACCGGGTCGGCTGGGAGCCAGCGGCCGTTGCCGTATTTTTGCGCCAGGTAAACCAGAATCGCATTGGAATCGGCCAGCACCACGCCTTGGTCATCAATCACCGGCACCTGACCAAACGCATTGAGGGCGAGGAATTTCGGTTGCTTGTGTTCGCCTTTGGCCAGGTCGACAAAGATCAGCTCGGTCGGCAACTTCAATAAGGAGAGCATCAGTTCGACACGGTGGGCGTGACCCGAACGTGGGAAGTTGTAGAGTTTGATGGGTTGCATGTCGACACCTCGGTTGAGTGGCGCTGTTCAGGGGAGAGACGGGGCCTATCTTCCGCCCGCAACCAAATCAACAGAATAACCAGCCAACGCAATCCATTATTTCACCCAGCGGAATAATTCAACGCTGCAACGCCGGATGTTCGCGCAGTGTCTTCACCGCGAAATCGACAAAGCTGCGCACCCGGGACGGGGCTTTGCGCCCACCCTGGTAAAGCACGTGAATGGGTAATGGCGGCAGCTCGAAGTCAGCCAGAATGATTTCCAGCTCGCCGGCCGCCACTTTGCCTGCGACCTGATAAGACAACACCCGGGTGAACCCAAGCCCCAGACACGCCGCCGTAATCGCCGCCTGATTCGCTGTCACGACCAGTCGCGGTTCCACCCGGACACTCACGGGCTCACCCTGATCAAGGAATGGCCAACTTCTGAGTTGCCCGATGGCCGACGTCGCAATCATCGGTGCCTGTGCCAGTGCTTCCGGGTGCTCGGGCCGACCATGACGGTCCAGAAAATGGGGGGATGCACAGATCACCCGCCGCACTTCGCCCACCCGAATCGCATGCTGGTTGCTATCGGGCAGTTCACCGATGCGCACAGCGACGTCGATGCCTTCCTCGACCACACTCACCACCCGGTCAACCAGCACGGCGTTGATCGAAACATCGGGAAATTGCGTCAGAAAGTTCACCATCAGCGGTGTGACGAACAACTCGCCAAACAGGACCGGCGCAGTAATCGTCAGTTGCCCACGAGGTTGCGCATGACTGCCCGCCGCAGAATCTTCCGCTTCCTGTACTTCGCTGAGAATTCTCCTACAGTCTTCCAGATACCGCTGACCCGCCTCACTCAGATACACACGGCGTGTGGTGCGCGTCAGCAACGGGGTGCCGATGCGTTTCTCCAGGGCTGCCACCGCCCGGGTAACGCTCGCCGCCGACACACCCAGACGCCGCGCTGCCGCGGAAAAACCCTGCGCCTGGGCGACGGCCGCGAAGATCTGCATTTCCTGGAAGCGGTCCATGGATGTGTCCTTGTTAAGGATAAAAAAGGGCAGTCGCAGTTGCCGGTTTTTTCAGCGTGGTCTTCAATAACCTAGTTGGGCATACAACCCTCAAGTAAATCAATGAGCTACCCAAATGCCACCTGTTCGAGAGCGACAACATTGCTTTGTGAACGCAAAAAACATCCGAAAAAAACGAACTGGGGGTCTTTTGATAATTATTGAGGAGGATTGTCTTGCGGGGCGTTCAGCCTTTCGCAATCATCCGAAGTTGCCCACTGCCATGGGCTTCCACCTGAAAGAAAATGAACCTGGTACAGCGCCAAGCTCGCTCCACAGGGTGGTTTCGGCATCGCTATCCATGGGAATCACGATTTCGCCTATCTCGTGAGGCAGAAAACTAGACTGCCCCCTATACTCAAAACCACCCTTAGACCTATTGAACTTCAGTAGGTGCCATTTTTGTTTCCCTAGATGAAATCAATCCCTCTTGGTCGTGGGTATCTGAACGGATTTACATCCTTTTTACTTACAAGATTTACTTGTTAAGGATGAATTGAAACTTCAGCAGCAAGATGGCCAAGCCTGGTGACACCGCGAGGAGTTCGACAATGTTACGCACAGACATATCCGCTAGAGCACTGTCCGGTGGTTTTCTTGATGTACTGATTCGCGCCGGGTTGATTGCGGTGCTGGTACTGTTCTGCTTCCAGATCTTCAACCCCTTCCTCAACCTCATGCTGTGGGCAGTGATCCTGGCCATCACCCTTTACCCACTGCACACCATGATCAAGCGCAAGGTTGGCAACAAGGACGGTCGTGCCGCCACCCTGATCGTGGTCGTCGCCCTGGCCTTGCTGATGGTGCCGATCTACCTGCTGGGTACCTCGATCAGCGAGTCGATTGAAGGCACCCTGGCGATCCTCAAGTCCGAAACGCTAGAGGTTCCGCTGCCAAACGAAAAAATCGCGTCCCTGCCGCTCATCGGCAAGCCGCTTTACACCTACTGGATGCAAGCTGCCACCGACATGAGCAGCGTACTGATGAAGTTGATGCCCTACATCAAGTCCATCGGGCTGACCCTGTTGGGTAAAATGGCCGACGTGGGCGTGGGCTTCCTGTTGTTCATCGGTGCCTTGATCATTGCCGGTGTACTGATGGCCTATGGCGAAAACGGTGAAAAAAGCGCCCTGGCCATCACCTCGCGTCTTTCCGGTCCTGAACGTGGGCCGCGCATCACCGAACTGTGCACCGCCACCATCCGCGCTGTTGCTCAGGGCGTGGTGGGTATCGCCTTCATCCAGATGCTCGCGGTGGGTGTCGGTTTCGTACTCATGGGCGTCCCGGGTGCCGGGCTGCTGGCCATGGTTGCCCTGTTGATGGGCATCATGCAGTTACCGGTGGTGCTGATAACCCTTCCGGTGATCGCGTATGTCTTCGCTGTCGACGGTACGACCCTGGGTACTATCATATTTTGTATCTACAGCCTGATCGCCGGCATGGCCGACAACATCCTCAAGCCACTCATGCTGGGACGCGGTGTCGATGTGCCTATGCCGGTGATTCTGATTGGCGCGCTGGGCGGCATGGTCAGTGGCGGTTTCATCGGTTTGTTCATCGGGCCGGTTGCGCTCGCAGTGGGCTACCAACTGTTCTGGCAGTGGGTCGATGACAAACCGGCCGAGGTCGTAAGCGAGACTGTGCAACTCGAGGCAATGAACGATCAACATCCTGTCTGAGGAGTTTGCGTTTGATGCCTTGCCTTGCTCGCATCAACCGGTTGCTCCTGTGTAGCACCGCCGTTCTCGGCGGTTGCGTACAGCTGGGTCCGGATTTCCAGTCGCCAGCCCAACCTTGGGTTGAGCACTGGAACACTCCGGCCCTGGAGCTCACCAACCAGAAACACACGCAACCCGACAGCCGTCAATGGTGGCAAGTGTTCGAAGACCCGGTGCTCAATCAATTGATCGCCGAGGCCGACGCCCACAACGCCGACCTGCTGGTCGCCGGCCTGCGGGTCATGGAATCCCGCGCACAACTGGGTATCGCCCAGAGCGGTCGCTATCCGCAACTGCAACAGGCCAGCGCCGACAGCCTGTACCTGGACCGTAATCAATCGGGTGGTACGAACCCTCAGGACACGAACTTCTGGCAACACAGCGCCGGTGTCGATATCGGCTGGGAACTGGATTTCTGGGGTCGTTTCAGCCGTGCCATCGAGTCGGCCGACGCATCCTGGTTTGCCGCCCAGGCCAACTATGAAAACGTCCTGGTGCTGTTGCACGCGCAATTGGCGCAAACCTATTACGCCTTGCGCACCGCCGAAGCACGCCTGTACATCGCGCGTAACAATGCCAAATTACAAAAACGCAGCTACGAGATCACCGAACGCCTGTTCAAAAGCGGGGCCGAAGCCGAACTCGACCTGCAACAGGCCAAGACCCAGTACCTGGGCACCCTGAGCACCATCCCCGAATTTGAAAGCCAGGTCGCAAGCTTTCGCAATGCGTTGTCCACCCTGGTCGGCCGACCACCCGGTGCATTCCCCGAGCTGAACAACAACACGGGGCTGGTGCCACTGCTCGACACGGCCGTGCTGCAGGATGTGCCCGCCAACTTGCTGGTACGACGCCCGGATGTTCGCGCGGCCGAGCTGCAAGTGGCGGCACAGTCGGCGTTGATCGGTGTGGCCGAAGCCGATCTGTACCCTTCGGTCAGCCTGGTGGGCAGCATCGTCTGGTCCGCCAGTTCGCTCAAGGGCGCTTCCGACACCCTCGACCTGGTGGGCGGTCCGAGCTTTCGCTGGGACATCTTCGACCATGGCCGAATCACCAACAATGTGCGCGTGCAGGACGCGCGCCTGCAGCAGTTGATCGTTGTTTACCAGGACAGCGTGCGCCAGGCGGCGCGCGAGGCCGACGATGCCGCAACCGGCCTGATCAAGGCGCTGGAACGCGACCGTATCCTCAGCGAAGCATCAATCGCAGCCGACCGTTCGGTGACCCTGGCCAACGCTCAATATCGCGAAGGCTATTCAGATTTCCAGCGCGTGCTGGATGCCCAGCGCGCCTTGTTTGCCCAGCAGGATATCTATCTGGTCAATCGCGGCACCGCCGTCAACAACCTGATCGCCCTGTACAAGGCGTTGGGCGGAGGCTGGTACAGCGACAGACCGATGATTGATGCGGCGACCCGCCAACAGATGCAGCAACGAACCGATTGGGGCGATCTGCTCGATGAACCGAAGGAAGGTACCCCATGAGTGACAGCCCACAACAGGCCGATGTGAACGCCACCGAGCCCGCTGCCGACCCGGCCAAAAAAGCGGTCAATTGGGTGGTATTGCTGATCATCCTGAGTCTGGTCTGGTACCTGTTGGCCGATCGATACACGCCCTACACGCAGCAGGCCCGGGTGCAGGCCTTCGTGGTGCCGGTGGCGGCGGAGGTGTCCGGTCGGGTGACCAAGGTGCACGTTCGCAATAACCAGGACGTCAAGGCCGGCGAATTGCTGTTTGAGGTCAATCCGGAGCAGTACCAGATTGCGGTTGATCGTGCCCGCTCCGACCTCGAGACGACGCGTCGCCAGGTCGGGGCCAACACGGCCGGCGTCGACTCCAAGCAAGCGTCACTGCGTGCATCCCAGGCCAATGAGCTCAAGGCACGTCAGGACATCCAGCGGCTTGAACGCCTGTACAGCGAAGACCCTGGCACTATCTCTCTGCGTCGTCTGGAAATCTCCCGCGCCACGCTGTCAGAGTCCATCAGCCAGGTCGCCGCCGCCAAGGCCGAAGTACAACGCGCGCGCGAAACACAGGGCGGTAGCGGAGACGAAAACGCCCAATTGCTCAGCGCCGCCAGTAACCTGGAAAAAGCCGAACTGGACTTGAGCAATACGAAGGTCCACGCCCGCTCGGCCGGCCTGATCACCGATCTGCGCACCGACGTCGGCCAGTTCGCCGCCGCTGGGGCGCCGGTGATGACCCTGATCGCTATCCACGATGTCTGGATCAGCGCCGACATGACCGAAAACAACCTGGGCGACGTCAAGCCAGGCACACCGGTGTCGATCATCCTCGACGCAATCCCGGGGGAAATTTTCAAAGGCCATGTTCGCAGCGTCGGCTATGGCGTCGATGTTGGCCAGACCACCCCGCCCGGAAGCCTGCCAACGGTAGAGAACAGCCGCGACTGGCTGCGTCCGGCACAGCGGTTTCAAGTCATCATCGAATTCGAGCCCGGTGAGTTGACCGGTCCCCAGGGCATCCGCTCTGGCGGTCAGGCCGAAATCATGGCGTTCCCTAGCGACAACAGCCCGCTGAACCTTCTTGGGCGCGTGTTCCTGCGAATGATGAGCTGGCTGTCCTATGCCTATTGAGCGCTCGCCCCGAGTCCAGCGCGCCCTGCGCCTGAGCTTCGGCACGGCGCTGTGCCTGGCGGCGAGTTATGGATTGGCCCTGCCTATCCCGTTCCTCGCGCCGATGTTGGCGATGATGATGCTGGCGGCAATGAACCGGCCACTGCCGTTCAAGGCCAGCCTGGGTCTGATCCTGATACTGATGTTGACCACCGGGAGCGGCCTGCTGCTGATTCCCCTGTTGCGCTATTACCCGTTCAGCGGCGTGTTGTTGGTCGGACTCTGCCTGTTCATGGCCTTCGGTTATGGCTTGCGCGGCGGCAACCCGCTGGTAGCGACTTTTCTGGTGGTGGGGCTGACTTTGATCAGTTCAGCCGGAACCGCTGAATTCGGCCTGGCGCTTGAGGTGATCGTCGCCCTGGTCAAGGGACTGTTCCTGGCCGTGACGACGTTGACGATCAGCCACTTTCTGTTTCCAGAGCCCGCCAGTGCTCCCCCGCCAAAACCCAAGCCAGCCCTCACGCCCACCGAAAGCGGTTGGCTGGCAATGCGCGCCACTCTGGTGGTGCTGCCAGCCTTCCTGTTGGCCATGATTGACCCGGCCAGTTACATGCCAATCATCATGAAAGCGGTCGGTCTCGGCCAGCAGAGCTGCGCGACCAACGCCCGCAACGCCGGCCAGGAATTGCTCGGCTCGACCCTGTTGGGCGGCCTGATGGCGATACTGTTCTGGTGCGCGCTGAGCCTGTTCGTCAACTTGTGGATGTACTTTCTGTGGATGCTGCTGTTCGGCTTGCTGGTGGCCCGAAAGCTCTATGGCCTGGCCATCACCCGGCAACCGCCGAGTTTCTGGCTCAATAGCCTGGCGACGCTGATCATTCTGCTCGGCCAATCGGTACAAGACAGCGCAGCGGGCAAAGATGTCTACACCGCATTCGCCATCCGCATGGGCCTGTTCATTCTGGTCACCTTGTATGCCTGTGCGATGGTGCATTTGCTCGATACACGGCGGGAAAAGCGCCAGGTCCCTCAACGTTAATACCGAACGCAACTGACGAGCCTGTTCTCTGAAAACAAAAAACCCCCGTTGATCGGGGGTTTTTCATATGCATGAACTGGCCTGTGGATAACTTATTCCACAGTCACCGACTTCGCCAGGTTACGCGGCTGGTCAACGTCGGTGCCTTTGAGCACGGCAACGTAATACGACAGCAATTGCAGCGGAATGGTGTAGAGGATCGGCGACAGGATGTCGTGGATGTGCGGCATCTGTACGACGTGGGTGCCTTCACCATTGGTCATGCCGGCCTTCTCGTCAGCGAAGACGACAAGCTGGCCGCCACGGGCGCGGACTTCCTGGAGGTTGGACTTGAGCTTTTCCAGCAGCTCGTTGTTCGGCGCCACGGTAACCACCGGCATGTCGTTATCCACAAGCGCCAACGGGCCATGTTTCAGCTCGCCGGCCGGATAAGCTTCAGCGTGGATGTAGGAAATCTCCTTGAGCTTGAGCGCCCCTTCCATTGCGACCGGGAACTGCGCACCACGACCGAGGAACAGTGTGTGGTTCTTCTCGGCGAACAGCTCGGCAACTTTTTCCACGATGCTGTCCATCGCCAATGCCTCGCCAAGGCGAGTCGGCAAGCGACGCAGCTCTTCGACCAATGTAGCTTCGACGCCTTTGGCCAGTGTGCCGCGAACCTGGCCCAGGGACAGCGTCAGCAACAGCAAGCCAACCAGTTGAGTGGTAAAGGCTTTGGTCGACGCCACGCCAATTTCGCGCCCGGCCTGGGTCAGTAAGGTCAGGTCGGATTCACGCACCAGCGAACTGATACCCACGTTGCAGATGGCCAGGCTGGCGAGGTAGCCCAGTTCCTTGGCGTTACGCAGCGCTGCGAGGGTGTCGGCGGTTTCGCCGGACTGGGAAATGGTCACAAACAGGGTGTCTGCCTGCACCACCACCTTGCGATAGCGGAACTCGCTGGCCACTTCGACCTGGCACGGGATGCCAGCCAGCTCTTCAAGCCAGTAACGGGCAACCATACCGGCGTGATAGCTGGTGCCGCAGGCCACGATCTGTACATTGCGCACTTTGGCGAACAACTCGGCCGCCTGTGGACCGAACGCCTGCACCAAGACTTGACTCTGGCTCAGGCGACCTTCCAGGGTGCGTTGCACCACGGACGGTTGCTCGTGGATTTCCTTGAGCATGTAGTGACGGTATTCGCCTTTGTCGGCGGCTTCGGCGCCATCGCTGTATTGCACCGACTGGCGCTCGACCGCTTTGCCGGTCACGTCCCAGATCTGCACGCTGTCACGACGAATCTCGGCGATATCGCCTTCTTCCAGGTACATGAAGCGATCAGTGACCTGGCGCAGGGCCAACTGGTCGGACGCGAGGAAGTTTTCACCCATGCCAAGCCCGATGACCAGCGGGCTGCCACTACGTGCCGCCACCAGCCGATCAGGCTGTTGTGCACTGATGACCGCCAGACCATACGCGCCATGCAGTTCTTTGACGGTTGCCTTGAGGGCCACGGTCAGGTCGCGCAGGTCCTTGAGCTTGTGGTTCAGCAGGTGCGCGATGACCTCAGTGTCGGTGTCCGACGTGAAGACATAACCCAAGGCTATGAGTTGTTCGCGCAGGGCTTCATGGTTTTCGATGATGCCGTTGTGCACTACGGCCAGATCACCCGAGAAATGTGGGTGCGCATTGCGCTCGCACGGCGCGCCATGGGTGGCCCAACGGGTGTGAGCAATACCCAGACGACCGACGAGCGCTTCTTCGGCCAGAGCCTGCTCCAGCTCGCTGACCTTGCCCGGGCGGCGACGACGCTCGAGCTTTTCATCATTGGAATAGACCGCCACACCGGCGCTGTCATACCCACGGTATTCCAGACGCTTCAGGCCTTCGACCAGGATGGCGGTGATGTTACGTTCTGCGACTGCCCCGACAATGCCACACATACTA
Source organism: Pseudomonas sp. C32 (assembly GCF_030417915.1). Taxonomy (NCBI): domain Bacteria; kingdom Pseudomonadati; phylum Pseudomonadota; class Gammaproteobacteria; order Pseudomonadales; family Pseudomonadaceae; genus Pseudomonas; species Pseudomonas sp. C32. The sequence goes on from NZ_JAUHUK010000009.1 coordinate 93,410, forward strand.
TTTCTCCTGACTGACAGCCGCGCAAATCAACGTGATACCGCGGGCCTGAATCTGATCCCGTGCCTCAAGGGGCAGGCGATCATCGGTAATAAGGGTATGGACGCTGCTCCAGGGCAGCTCCAGGTTGGGAATTTTGCGGCCGATTTTGTCGGCCTCGACCATCACCACCACTTCACGGGCCACTTCAGCCATGACCCGGCTAAGCCCCAATAATTCATTGAAGGTGGTGGTACCGCGAACCAGATCGATGCCATCGGCACCAATGAACAACTGGTCGAAGTCGTAAGAGCGCAGAACCTGCTCCGCCACCTGCCCCTGAAAGGACTCGGAATGCGGATCCCAGGTGCCGCCGGTCATCAACAGCACCGGCTCGTGCTCAAGTTCGCTCAAAGCATTGGCGACATGCAGGGAGTTGGTCATCACCACCAGACCCGGTTGTTGGCCGAGCTCGGGAATCATGGAGGCGGTTGTACTGCCGCTGTCGATGATGATGCGCGCATGTTCGCGAATTCGCGCAACGGCAGCGCGGGCAATAGCTTGTTTGTATTTGGAGACTGGCTCGCCGACATCGGCCACCAGTTCCTGAGGCATGGTGATCGCCCCGCCATAACGACGCAGCAACAGGCCGTTGGTTTCTAGTGCCGCCAGATCCTTGCGAATCGTAACTTCAGACGTTTCGAAACGCTTGGCCAACTCGTCCACACTCACTTCACCCTGCTCGTTGAGCAAGGTGAGGATGTTGTGGCGGCGTTGAGGTGTATTGCGCTTTGACATGCTGGATAAGTTTCGATTCGAAAGATAACGAAAGCAATAAAAACCTATCGGTGAAACTTCGTCAAGGGCGAGGCGATAAAAAGAGCTGTGGATAACCTGTAGGAGCGAACTTGCTCGCGATGAAAGCGATGCATCTATTCAGAAAAATAGCGTCATCGTTCACGTCCATCGCGAGCAAGAGGGCTGTGTATAACTTACGACTTCTTGATTTTCTCCGGCCGCTTCCAGCCGTCGATGTTCTTCTGCCGAGCACGCCCGACTGCCAACTGCGCTTTATCCACAGTTGAGGTAATCGTCGAACCGGCCGCCGTGGTTGCACCGTCCAAGATATCCACAGGCGCCACCAATGAGTTGTTGGAACCGATGAACACATCTTCGCCCAACACGGTTTTCCACTTGTTGGCGCCGTCATAGTTGCAAGTGATGGTGCCGGCACCAATGTTGGTACGCGCGCCGATTTCGGCATCGCCCAGATACGACAAATGACCAGCCTTGGCGCCTTCTCCCAAGTGCGCGTTCTTCAGCTCGACAAAGTTACCCACATGCGCTCGGGCATCCAGCACGGAGCCCGGACGCAACCGAGCGAACGGACCGGCATCGCTGCCTTCGCCCAGAATCGCACCGTCGATATGGCTGTTGGCCTTGATGACCACACCTTTGCGCAGGGTGCTGTCCTTGATCACGCAGTTCGGGCCGATGATCACGTCGTCTTCGATGATCACTTTGCCTTCGAGGATGACGTTGATATCGATCAGCACATCACGGCCTACCGTAATGTCGCCGCGAACATCGAAACGTGCCGGATCGCGCAGCGTCACACCTTGCGCCATCAAACGGCGACCGGCGCGCAGTTGATAATGCCGCTCCAGCTCGGACAGCTGCTTGCGGTCGTTGGCGCCCTGCACTTCCATCGCGTCGTGGGGTTGTTCGGTGGCGACGATCAGACCGTCACTCACCGCCATGGCGATCACGTCGGTCAGGTAGTACTCGCCCTGCGCATTGTTGTTGGACAAGCGGCTCATCCAGTCGCCGAGGCGTGCGAAAGGCAACGCCAGGATGCCGGTGTTGCCTTCGGTGATTTTGCGTTGGGCTTCGTTGGCATCTTTCTGCTCGACGATGGCGGTGACCTTGCCATCGCCATCACGAACGATACGGCCGTACCCGGTCGGATCATCCAGATCGACGGTCAACAGACCCAGCTGTTGTGGGCTTACCTGCTTGAGCAGACGCTGAAGCGTTTCGACTTCGATCAACGGCACGTCACCGTAGAGCACCAGCACCGTGTCGGATTCAATAAATGGCACCGCTTGAGCCACCGCGTGGCCTGTACCCAGCTGCTTGTCCTGCAGAACGAAATTCAGATCATCCGCTGCCAGACGTTCACGCACAGCATCGGCGCCGTGACCGATCACCACATGAATGCGCTGTGGATCAAGTTGCCGGGCGCTGTGGATAACATGACCCAGCATCGAGTTGCCGGCAATCGGGTGCAATACTTTTGGCAAAGCCGAGCGCATGCGCGTGCCTTGGCCAGCAGCGAGGATAACGATTTCAAGAGACATGACTGGCTACCAATCCTGGGTGGTCAGCGGCTGCGACCGGGTTTAAAAATCGGAAAAGAAAAAAGGGTAGCCGAGGCTACCCTTTTTAATCAATCACACAACAAGCGCAGCCTTAGTGGCCAAACTTCTTGCGGATCTGCTGGACGGTGCGCAGCTGAGCTGCGGCCTCGGCCAGACGTGCGGCAGCAGAACCGTAATCGAATTCTGCGCCACGTTCATGCAAGGCCTTCTCGGCAGCCTTGACGGCTTCCTGAGCGGAGGCTTCATCCAGGTCGGCAGCACGTTGCACGGTGTCGGCAAGAACCTTGACCATGTTCGGCTGAACCTCGAGGAAACCACCGGAGATGTAAAACACCTCCTCTTCCCCGCCCTGCTTGACCAGGCGGATCGGCCCTGGCTTCAGATTAGTGATCAGCGGCGCGTGACCCAGAGCGATACCAAGATCACCCAGTGCACCGTGCGCAATCACCATCTCGACCAGACCGGAAAAGATTTCCCCTTCCGCGCTGACGATATCGCAATGGACTGTCATAGCCATCTGATTGCCTCAACCTAAATTAGCGCCCGTTGCCGGGCGCCGGGATTACAGTTTCTTGGCTTTTTCGATCGCTTCTTCGATGCCGCCAACCATGTAGAACGCTTGTTCTGGCAGGTGGTCGTAGTCACCGTTGAGGATGCCTTTGAAGCCAGCAATGGTGTCTTTCAGGGAAACGTATTTACCCGATGCACCGGTGAAGACTTCAGCCACGAAGAACGGCTGCGACAAGAAGCGCTGGATCTTACGAGCACGGTTTACCAACTGCTTGTCGGCTTCCGACAGCTCGTCCATACCCAGGATCGCAATGATGTCCTTCAGTTCTTTGTAACGCTGCAGAACGTACTGAACGCCGCGAGCGGTGTCGTAGTGGTCCTGGCCGATTACGTTCGGGTCCAGCTGGCGCGAAGTCGAGTCGAGTGGATCGACCGCTGGGTAGATACCCAGGGAAGCGATGTCACGGGACAGAACGACGGTAGCGTCCAAGTGGGCGAAGGTGGTCGCTGGCGACGGGTCGGTCAAGTCATCCGCAGGTACGTATACCGCTTGGATCGAAGTGATCGAACCTTCCTTGGTCGAAGTGATACGTTCTTGCAGAACGCCCATCTCTTCAGCCAGGGTCGGCTGGTAACCTACTGCGGAAGGCATACGGCCCAGCAGTGCGGATACTTCAGTACCGGCCAAGGTGTAACGATAGATGTTGTCGACGAACAGCAGAACGTCGTTACCTTCGTCACGGAACTTCTCGGCCATGGTCAGGCCGGTCAGTGCTACGCGCAGACGGTTACCCGGCGGCTCGTTCATCTGACCGTAAACCAGTGCCACTTTGTCCAGAACGTTGGAATCCTTCATCTCGTGGTAGAAGTCGTTACCCTCACGAGTACGCTCACCCACACCGGCGAACACGGAATAACCGCTGTGCTCGATGGCGATGTTACGGATCAGTTCCATCATGTTTACGGTTTTGCCTACACCGGCACCACCGAACAGACCGACTTTACCGCCTTTGGCAAACGGGCAAACCAGGTCGATAACCTTGATGCCGGTTTCCAGCAGGTCGTTGCCGCCTGCCTGTTCAGCGAACGAAGGCGCTGGACGGTGAATGCCCCAACGCTCTTCAGTAGCGATTGGACCAGCTTCGTCGATCGGGTTGCCCAGAACGTCCATGATCCGGCCCAGAGTCGCTTTACCGACCGGTACGGAGATGGCTGCGCCAGAGTCGATAACGTCCAGACCGCGCTTCAAGCCTTCGGTGGAACCCATCGCAATGGTACGAACCACGCCATCGCCCAGCTGCTGCTGAACTTCCAGGGTGGTCCCGGCCGCGCTTTGTACAGTCAGCGCGTTGTAGATGCTCGGTACGCTGTCGCGTGGAAATTCCACGTCGATAACGGCGCCGATGATTTGAACGATACGTCCGCTACTCATAGCTGGATCCTCTGAATATTTGAACCGTTAAACCGCGGCAGCGCCGCCGACGATTTCCGAGATCTCTTGGGTGATCGCAGCCTGACGCGCCTTGTTGTAGACCAGCTGCAAATCGCTGATCAAATCACCGGCGTTGTCGGTAGCGTTCTTCATCGCGATCATCCGCGCAGCTTGTTCAGCCGCGTTGTTCTCGACCACCGCCTGGTAGACCTGCGACTCCACGTAACGGACCATCAAGCCGTCTAGCAGCTCCTTGGCATCCGGTTCGTAGAGATAGTCCCAGTGGTGCTTGAGGTTCTGATCCGGGGTTGCCACCAGTGGAATCAATTGCTCCACGGTAGGCTGTTGCGTCATGGTGTTGATGAACTTGTTGGACACCACGGACAGGCGGTCAATACGGCCGTCCAGGTAGGCATCCAGCATCACCTTGACGCTGCCGATCAGATCATTGATCGACGGCTCTTCACCCAGGTGGCTGATAGCTGCAACGACGTTACCGCCGAAGTTGCGGAAAAAGGCCGCACCCTTGCTACCAACGACACACAGATCGATCTCGACGCCGTTTTCGCGGTTTACCGCCATGTCCTTGACCAGGGCCTTGAACAGGTTGGTGTTCAAGCCGCCGCACAAACCACGGTCACTGCTCACTACGACATAACCAACGCGCTTGATTTCGCGGTCGATCATGAACGGGTGGCGGTATTCCGGGTTGGCGTTGGCCAGATGCCCAATTACCTGGCGGATACGCTCCGCATAAGGACGGCTAGCAGCCATGCGCATTTGTGCCTTGCGCATTTTGCTGACCGCCACTTTTTCCATGGCGCTGGTAATCTTTTGCGTGCTTTTGATGCTCGCAATCTTACTGCGAATCTCTTTTGCGCCTGCCATGTAACACCTATCAGGTTAGCAAGCGGGAGCCTTGCGGCTCCCGCTGCGGCTTACCAGGTTTGGGTGGCCTTGAACTTCTCGATACCGGCTTTCATGCCAGCGTCGATTTCGTCATTGAAGTCACCTTTCACGTTGATCTTCGCCATCAAATCGGCGTGATCGCGGTTGAAGAAAGCAATCAGCGCTTGCTCGAAGCTGCCGATTTTGGCGATTTCAACGTCAGTCAGGAACCCACGCTCAGCGGCATACAGCGACAGCGCCATGTCAGCGATCGACATTGGTGCGTATTGCTTCTGCTTCATCAGCTCGGTAACGCGCTGACCATGCTCAAGTTGCTTACGGGTCGCTTCGTCCAGGTCAGAAGCGAACTGGGCGAATGCCGCCAGTTCACGGTACTGAGCCAGAGCGGTACGGATACCACCGGAGAGCTTCTTGATGATCTTGGTCTGAGCGGCACCACCCACACGGGATACCGAAACACCGGCGTTCACTGCAGGACGGATGCCCGAGTTGAACATGGCCGATTCCAGGAAGATCTGACCGTCGGTGATGGAAATCACGTTGGTCGGAACGAACGCGGAAACGTCGCCAGCCTGGGTTTCGATGATCGGCAGTGCGGTCAGGGAACCGGTTTTGCCGGTCACTGCGCCGTTGGTGAACTTCTCTACGTATTCTTCCGAAACGCGGGATGCGCGCTCCAGCAGACGGGAGTGGAGATAGAACACGTCGCCTGGGTAAGCTTCACGGCCTGGTGGACGGCGCAGCAGCAGGGAAATCTGGCGGTAAGCCACTGCTTGCTTGGACAGATCGTCATAAACGATCAGCGCGTCTTCACCGCGGTCGCGGAAGAATTCACCCATGGTGCAACCGGAGTACGGTGCCAGGAATTGCAGTGCAGGAGATTCCGAAGCACTGGCAGCCACGATGATCGTGTTGGCCAGGGCGCCGTTTTCTTCCAGCTTGCGAACCACGTTGGCGATGGTCGATTGTTTCTGACCGATGGCTACGTAGACGCAGAAAATGCCGCTGTTCTTCTGGTTGATGATCGCGTCGATCGCCAGAGCGGTTTTACCGATCTGACGGTCACCGATGATCAGCTCACGCTGGCCACGGCCGACAGGGATCATGGCATCGACAGCCTTGTAGCCAGTCTGTACAGGCTGGTCTACCGACTTACGCCAGATCACGCCTGGAGCAACTTTCTCGACCGCGTCGGTCTCGGTGTTGCCCAGTGGACCTTTGCCGTCAACAGGGTTACCCAGTGCGTCGACTACGCGACCCAGCAGTTCCTTACCAACCGGAACTTCCAGGATGCGGCCGGTGCACTTGGCGCTCATGCCTTCAGCCAAAGACTGGTATGCGCCCAATACAACGGCACCTACGGAGTCTTGCTCCAGGTTGAGTGCCATACCGAAGACGCCGCCCGGAAACTCGATCATCTCGCCGTACATTACGTCGGCCAGACCGTGAATCCGCACGATACCGTCAGATACGCTGACGACAGTGCCTTCGTTACGGGCTTGGGAGGTCACATCGAGCTTGTCGATGCGGCCCTTGATAATTTCACTTATTTCGGAAGGATTGAGTTGCTGCATTGCTCTGCTGCCCCTTCAAACTCAAGATTTCAATGCTTCGGCAAGTTTCGCGATTTTGCCGCGAATCGAGCCATCGATAACCAGGTCGCCGGCGCGGATGACGACACCACCAATAAGGGCAGCGTCCTCCGCAACTTGCAGGCGCACTTCCCGGTTGAGTCGTGCACTGAGAACCTTGGCGAGTTTGTCTTGCTGTTCTTGGTTCAATGCAAAAGCACTGGTGACTTCAACGTCTACCGACTTCTCTTGCTCGGCCTTGTACAGGTCGAAAAGAGCGGCAATCTCCGGCAATAGCGGGAGACGGTCGTTTTCGGCAACGACGTGGATGAAGTTCTGTGCCTTGGCATCAAACTTGTCGCCGCACACGTCAATAAACGTGGCGGCCTTTTCTGCGCTCGTCAGTCGCGGGGCCTTGAGCACGCGCTGCATGGTGTCGTCTTCCGACACCGCTGCAGCCAGGCCGAGCATGGCTGACCAATTGGCCAGTTGCTGGTGGGCCTGAGCGTGCTCGAAGGCCGCCTTAGCGTAAGGTCGGGCCAACGTGGTCAGTTCTGCCATGATCGCCCTCGCTTAGATTTCAGCAGCCAGTTGGTTAACCAGCTCTGCGTGCGCGTTTTGATCGATTGTGGCACCCAGGATCTTCTCGGCGCCGCCGACTGCCAGCAAGCCCACTTGGGCACGCAGCGCGTCTTTGACACTGTTCAGTTCCTGTTCGATCTCGGCTTGAGCCTGAACCTTCACACGGTCAGCGTCGACACGGGCTTTTTCAACAGCCTCTTCGACAATCTGGTTACCGCGTTTCTTGGCTTGCTCGATGATTTCAGCTGCCTGAGCTTTCGCTTCGCGCAGTTGGTGACCCGCTTTCTCTTGGGCCAACTCCAGGTCGCGAGCTGCACGGCTGGCAGCGTCCAGACCATCAGCGATCTTCTTTTGACGTTCGTGCAGTGCCGCAATGACCGGAGGCCATACGAACTTCATGCAGAACAGTACAAAAATCAGGAACGCAACGGACTGGCCAATCAGGGTCGCATTAATGTTCACGCCAACACCTCGCAGTTACGTTGTCCATCACACCAAATTACCCGGAAGATCCGAGTAATTAGCCAGCGATTTGACCAACGAACGGGTTCGCAAAGGTGAAGAACAGAGCGATACCAACACCGATCATGGTTACGGCGTCGAGCAGACCGGCAACGATGAACATTTTAACTTGCAGCATTGGGACCATTTCTGGCTGACGCGCTGCGCCTTCCAGGAACTTGCCGCCCAGCAGGCCGAAACCAATTGCGGTACCCAGTGCGCCCAGGCCGATCAACAGTGCAACAGCGATAGCGGTTAGACCAACTACAGTTTCCATCTTTCCTCCCGACTTTTACGTCGTATGGTTTAGGTTTTTTAGATTAAAGCGGTAAAACAAATCGTTTCAGATGCCCCGTAAGGAGCACCTTCCCGTTTTACCGGGAAGGACATCAGACTAGTCGAGACTGGTCTTAATGGTTTTCTTCGTGTGCCATCGACAGGTAAACGATGGTCAACATCATGAAGATGAACGCCTGCAGGGTGATGATCAGGATGTGGAACACAGCCCACGCCCACTGCAGAACAACGCCCAGGCCACTAAGCCAGAGCAGACCGCTGCCGAACATCACAGCAATCAGAATGAAGACCAGCTCGCCGGCATACATGTTGCCGAACAGACGCAGAGCCAGGGAGATCGGCTTGGCGATCAGGGTCACGAATTCCAGCAGGAAGTTCACCGGGATCAGCAAGGCCTGAACGAAGATGTTCTTGCTGCCGAACGGGTGCAGGGTCAGTTCGCCGATGAAGCCGCCGATGCCCTTGACCTTGATGCTATAGAAAATGATCAGTGCGAAAACCGAGATGGCCATGCCCAGAGTCGCGTTCGGGTCGGTGGTCGACACGGCGCGGAACGGGATGTGTGCATCGCCGGAGATCAGGATGGCCAGCTGAGGAATCCAGTCGACCGGTACCAGGTCGACGGCGTTCATCAGGAACACCCAGACGAAGATGGTCAGTGCCAGCGGTGCAATCACCGGGCTACGGCCATGGAAGCTGTCTTTCACGCTGCCATCGACGAATTCGACCAATACTTCAACGAAGTTCTGCAAAGCACCTGGCTGACCGGAGGTCGCTTTCTTCGCCGCCATGCGGAAAAGAAGAACGAAGATCAGACCCAATGCGACCGACCAGCCGAGGGTATCGACGTGGAAAGCCCAGAAGCCCATTTCCTTGGCTTCTGCTGCGGTGTGGGCAAAGCCCCAGCCGCCGGTAGGGTGCTGACCGAAGGTCAGGTTCTGCAAGTGGTGCTGGATATAGCCCGAAGCGGTTGTTTCTGCCATGGTTGCCTCAAACGCCCTAAGGTCTCGAAAGTCTTGTTCTCATCAGCAGGGGAGCGAACCAGCTGACCGACTGAGTCAGCACGAAGGCACCGAATACTGCAATCGGCGCCAGTGGCTTCACACCTGCAAACACCAGTGCAAACAGCACTGCCGTCAAAATCAGTTTGCCTGCCTCGCCGGCATAAAATGACCGGACGATGGACTGGGCTGCTCGGGCGCCGGAAAACCGAAATGCCCTGTGAGCAAAATAAACATTGGGTAGCAAGGCTATCAGGCCTCCGCAGAGTCCCGAGTACCCGGCAACGACTCCATATCGGTACCAGAGCGCCAAAGCGGCGATCAGCAACACGACAAATTGAGCCATTAACACCGGAAAAACTGCCAGACGATGGAAGGGCAAGCGGTTTGGCGTGCGGGTTTCCATCACTTTTACTCTCCAATGGTCGGCTGCCGAAATGCAATAACTTGGCATAATTTGTGCCGACAAAATGCGCGCAGAGTATAGGGGCGGTTCAGCCCCTATTCAACTGTCAGGTAGTGATTTCCGACTGCGCGCTACATGAGTAAATGTTTCAGCGAATATGTGCGAGTACGCCCTGGAGTTCATCCAGGGAGTTGTAGCCAATCACCAGTTGCCCTTTACCCTTCTTCCCATGGCGAATCTGCACCGCAGAGCCTAGGCGCTCGGCCAGACGCTGTTCGAGACGGGCGATATCCGGGTCCGGTTTTGTGGGTTCGACAGGCTCCGGTTTGCCACTCAACCACTGGCGAACCAGTGCTTCAGTCTGGCGCACGGTGAGCCCGCGTGCGACAACATGTCGCGCCCCTTCAACCTGTTGATTTTCCGGCAACCCGAGCAAAGCACGGGCATGGCCCATTTCCAGGTCACCGTGGGACAACATGGTCTTGATGACTTCCGGTAACGAAATCAGGCGCAACAGGTTCGCCACGGTAACCCGCGACTTGCCCACGGCTTCGGCCACCTGTTGCTGGGTCAGCTGGAACTCCTGCTGCAAACGCTGCAGGGCGACCGCTTCCTCGATCGGATTCAGGTCTTCGCGCTGGATGTTCTCGATCAGTGCGATGGCGATCGCGGTTTCATCCGGCACATCGCGCACCATTGCCGGGATGGTTTCCTGCCCGGCTTGCTGGCTGGCGCGCCAGCGGCGCTCACCGGCGATGATCTCGAAACGACCGCCACCGATCGGGCGAACCACGATCGGTTGCATAACGCCTTGTGCCTTGATCGACTGCGCCAGCTCTTCGAGCGCCTGAGGATCCATATCACGGCGCGGTTGATACTTACCGCGCTGGAGCAGGTCCAGTGGCAGGTGCTGCAGCTCACGGTGGTCGGCATGCGCCGCCTGTTCTTCCAGCGAGCTGACTGTCGGACCACTCAGCAGTGCATCCAGTCCACGTCCGAGACCTCGTTTCTTGACGGCCATGGGGATTCCTTAAGTTGCCTGAGCGGCGGCGATGCGTGAGTTTTTGCGTTGGCGGCGAACCATCTCGCCAGCCAATGCCAGATAGGCGATGGCGCCCCGCGATGCTTTGTCGTATGCGAGCGCCGGCATACCGTAGCTCGGGGCTTCGGCCAGACGAATGTTGCGCGGGATGACGGTGTCGTAGAGCTGCTCGCCGAAGTGTTCCTTGAGCTGCGCGGACACGTCGTTCATCAGGCTCAGGCGCGGGTCGTACATCGTACGCAGCAAGCCTTCGACCTTGAGGTTCGGGTTCAGCAGTTCAGCGATGCGCTTGATGTTATCCACAAGGTCGCTCAAACCTTCCAGCGCGAAGTACTCGCACTGCATGGGGATAATCACCCCATCGGCGGCCACCAGCGCGTTCAATGTCAGCATCGACAGCGACGGCGGGCAGTCGATCAAAATGTAATCGTAGTTTTCCCGGATCGGCGCCAGCGCGCTGCGCAGACGGCTTTCCTTCATCTGCATTTCCAACAGAACCACTTCGGCCGCGGTCAGGTCGCGGTTGGCCGGCAACAGCTGGTAACCACCGTGTTCGGAGTAGTGCATGGCCTGGGCCAGGTCACATTCACCGATCAACAGGTCGTAGACCGAGTTTTCCAGGCCATGTTTATCCACACCGCTACCCATGGTGGCGTTGCCCTGTGGATCGAGATCGATCAACAACACCCGGCGCTTGGTTGCAACCAGGGATGCTGCGAGGTTGATGCAGGTGGTGGTCTTGCCCACACCACCCTTCTGGTTCGCTATCGCGAATACCTTAGCCATTCTTGCTTGTGTTCCCAATCATGCCGTGCGGCGCAGTATCAGCAGATGGCGTTGGCCTTGGCAACCGGGTACGGCCAGGGCGTGTTCGCTATCGAGGTGGAAGTCTGCCGGCAATGCTACCAGCTCATCGGCGGGATGAACGCCCTTCATTGCCAGCCAACGTGTTTCGGTATCGCCGAGGTGGCGAGTCCAGTTGCTGAAGTTCTCCATGCTGCTGAACGCCCGGGAAATAATCCCGTTGAATGGCAGTTCAGGCTGGAAGGCTTCGACGCGACTGTGGATAACTTGCAGGTTATCCAGTTTGAGTTCGAGTTTGACCTGGGTCAGGAAGCGGGTTTTCTTGCCGTTGCTGTCCAGGCAAGTCACCTGGGACTCTGGAAACAGGATGGCCAGCGGAATACCCGGCATGCCGCCACCGCTGCCAACATCCAGCCAGCGGCCATTTTCGATGAACGACATGACGCTCAGACTATCGAGCAAATGACGGGACACCATTTCGTCCGGATCACGCACGGCGGTGAGGTTGTAAGCCTTGTTCCATTTGATCAACAGGGCCAGGTAACCCAGCAGCTGCGCGTGCTGGGTTTCTGTCAGCGTGACACCAAGCTGGCGAGCACCTGTGGATAACTCTTCTGCGTGTTGCGAAGTGACCAACGAACTCAAGCGCTTTGCTCCAACTGACGGCCCGCGCCGCGTTTTTTCAAATGAATCATCAACAGCGAAATGGCTGCCGGCGTAACACCCGGGATACGTGACGCCTGGCCCAAAGTCTCTGGTCGGGTCGCGCCGAGTTTGCTCTGGATCTCTTTGGAGAGACCGGAAATATTCGTGTAATCGATATCCACAGGCAGTTTCGTGTCTTCGCTAGCGCGCAGACGGGCGATTTCATCCTGTTGACGATCAATGTAACCGGCGTACTTGGTCTTGATTTCGACCTGCTCGGCGACCTGTGGATCTTCTGCGCCGCCACCGGTCACGGCGATCAGACCAGCGTAGTCGATTTCCGGACGGCTCAAGAGGTTGAGCAGGTTATATTCGTGAGTCAGCGGCGTGCCGAATTTTTCGGCGATCGCATCGCCTTGCTCGGTGCCCGGGCGTACCCAGGTACTTTTCAGACGCTGCTCTTCCAGCTCAATGCTTTCGCGCTTTTTGCAGAAAGCCGCCCAACGCGCGTCATCCACCAGGCCCAGTTCGCGACCTTTTTCGGTCAAGCGCAGGTCGGCGTTGTCTTCGCGCAGAATCAGACGGTATTCGGCACGGGACGTGAACATCCGGTAGGGCTCTTGGGTACCGAGCGTAATCAGGTCGTCGACCAACACGCCGATGTACGCTTCATCGCGACGCGGGCACCAGGCGTCTTTGCCCTGTGCACGCAGCGCCGCGTTGGTCCCGGCAAGCAAACCCTGGGCGCCGGCTTCTTCGTAACCGGTGGTGCCGTTGATTTGCCCGGCGAAGAACAAGCCGCCGATGACTTTGGTTTCCAGGCTGTATTTCAAATCCCGTGGATCGAAGTAGTCGTACTCGATCGCGTAGCCCGGACGCACGATGTGCGCGTTTTCCATGCCGCGAATCGATTGCACGATCTGCAATTGCACGTCGAACGGCAAGCTTGTGGATATCCCGTTCGGATACAGCTCATGGGTGGTCAAACCTTCCGGTTCGATAAACACCTGATGGCTTTCCTTGTCGGCAAAGCGATGGATCTTGTCTTCAATCGACGGGCAGTAACGCGGGCCAATGCCTTCGATCTCACCGGCAGCGGAATACATCGGCGAACGGTCGAGGTTCGCGGCAATGATTTCGTGGGTGCGCGCATTCGTGTGGGTAATCCAGCAGCTGACTTGCTTCGGATGCTGCTCTTTGGACCCCATGAACGACATCACCGGGATCGGCGTATCGCCCGCTTGTTCGGACATCACAGAGAAATCCACAGACCGGCCGTCGATACGCGGTGGAGTACCGGTTTTCAAACGGCCCACACGCAATGGCAGTTCACGCAGACGGTGAGCCAGGGCGATCGACGGCGGATCACCGGCGCGACCGCCGGAAAAATTCTGCAAACCGATGTGGATAAGTCCACCGAGGAACGTACCGGTGGTCAACACCACGGAATCGGCGAGGAAACGCAGACCCATTTGCGTGACAACACCACGGACTTGTTCCTGCTCGACGATCAGGTCATCAGCAGCCTGTTGAAATATCCACAGGTTCGGCTGGTTTTCCAGGATTTCGCGGACAGCGGCCTTGTACAGAATCCGGTCTGCCTGGGCGCGGGTTGCACGCACGGCGGGGCCTTTGCGGCTGTTCAATACGCGAAACTGGATGCCGCCTTTATCGGTAGCCATGGCCATCGCGCCGCCGAGGGCATCGATTTCCTTGACCAGGTGGCTTTTGCCGATCCCGCCAATAGCCGGGTTGCAGCTCATGGCACCGAGGGTTTCCACGTTATGCGTCAGCAACAGGGTTTTCACCCCCATACGTGCTGAGGCCAGTGCTGCCTCGGTACCGGCATGACCGCCGCCGATGACGATCACTTCAAAACGGGAAGGGAAATCCACCACGCACCTCGTGCCTGCTTAAGTAGGTAATTCAGGAATAGTTTGAGCTCAGGTTTTTGGACCTGGTCGACAAGTATAGGGACTTCGCCGTTCCTAAAGAACCCTTTGCACAAAAATTAACCAGCTGTGGAAAAGTCGGGGTTATAGAAATTAAAAAGAGAGAAATTTATTAAATCTTTGTTTTTATGTTTATTTCTATGTAGCTACATTTCTGTGGATAGATTGATGCAGCCCTTTGTTTTCAATGTGTACAGAGATTCAAAACCCTGTGTTCATGTGCCAATGAGGCCCTTGGATAACCGGTGTAAGCCTGTGGATGAAAGGGGTGGTTATCCACAGAGGCAATTATATTCAGTTTTCGAGCCCTGTTATCAACTGACCTTAACCGCTGTTATTCACAGGGCTTAATCCACAGAATAGCGTCGGAATGATCAAAATCCGGGCACACAAATGCCGCTCAAGCAGAAAGAATTCGCTCGGCACTCGGTGTTTGATCAAGAAAAGGAGAAAACAGACAGGCTCGAATGGCCTGTCTGTGGACAACGGAGGGCGTTATTTACCGATGCAGAAGCTGGAAAAAATCCTCCCCAACAGATCATCGGAGCTGAATGCGCCGGTAATTTCCCCCAGGGAATGCTGAGCCTGTCGCAAATCCTCCGCCAGCAACTCGCCGGCACCGGCCAGAGTCAGCTGAGCGCGACCATGTTCAAGGGCTGCACTGGCATGACGCAGTGCGTCCAGGTGACGCCTGCGTGCGCTGAAGCTGCTTTCCGATGTCTGTTCATAACCCATGCAGGCCTTGAGGTGATCACGCAATAGATCCAGGCCGTCACCGCCTGATTTTGCGCTCAGGCTGATAGTGACGTGCCCGTCATCGCTGACTTCCAGGGCGATGGCTTCGCCGGTCAGGTCAGCCTTGTTGCGGATCAGGGTGACTTTCGCAGGATCCGGGCGGGTTTCGAGAAACTCCGGCCACAATGCGAAGGGATCGAGCGCTTCAGGAGCCGTGGCATCAACGACCAGCAGCACGCGATCCGCCTCACTGATGGCTTTCAATGCACGTTCGACGCCGATTTTTTCCACATGATCATCGGTATCGCGCAGACCGGCGGTATCAACCACGTGCAACGGCATGCCGTCGATGTGGATATGTTCGCGAAGTACATCCCGGGTAGTCCCGGCAATTTCTGTCACGATCGCCGCTTCGCGCCCGGCCAGGGCATTGAGCAGGCTGGATTTCCCGGCATTCGGACGACCGGCAATCACTACCGTCATACCGTCACGTAGCAAGGCGCCCTGTCCGGCTTCACGCATCACGGTGGATAACTCGTCGCGTACTTTGTCGAGCATGCTCAGGACATGGCCATCGGCAAGGAAGTCGATTTCTTCTTCCGGGAAGTCGATCGCAGCCTCGACGTAGATGCGCAGACCGATCAGTTGTTCGGTGAGGTTATGCACACGTGTCGAGAACGCGCCCTGCAGTGAGCGCAGCGCATTGCGCGCAGCCTGTGCAGAACTGGCTTCGATCAAGTCGGCGATGGCTTCGGCCTGGGCTAGATCGAGCTTGTCATTCAGGAAGGCGCGTTCACTGAATTCACCTGGCCGGGCCAGACGGCAACCCAATTCCAGGCAACGCTTGAGCAACATATCGAGAACAATCGGGCCGCCATGGCCCTGCAGTTCCAGCACATCTTCGCCAGTGAACGAGTTCGGTCCCGGAAAATACAGCGCGATGCCCTGGTCAAGCACCTCGTCGTTTTCACTGAGAAAAGGGCCGTAATGGGCGTATCGCGGCTTGAGTTCGCGACCACTGAAGGCCTTGGCCGCAACGCTGGCCAACGGCCCGGAAATACGGACGATGCCCACACCACCACGACCTTGGGCAGTCGCGACAGCGGCGATGGTTTCACGAGGAGCGCTCATAAACCGGTATCCAGACAAAAGTGACAGATAGCAAAACGCCCCACTAGGGGGCGTTTTGAGTGGTTATCCACAGTGTAAATCAGGCAGCTGCATTAGCGGCGGCTTCGACCTTACGTGTGATGTACCACTGTTGGGCGATCGACAGGCAGTTGTTCACTACCCAATACAGCACCAGACCGGCCGGGAACCACAGGAAGAAGAAGGTGAAGATGATTGGCATCAGCTTCATCACCTTGGCCTGCATCGGATCCGGCGGTGTCGGGTTCAACTGCTGCTGGATGAACATGGTTGCACCCATGATGATCGGCAGAATGAAGAACGGATCCTTGATCGACAGGTCAGTAATCCACAGCATGAATGGCGCTTGGCGCATTTCAACGCTTTCCAGCAGAACCCAGTACAGCGAGAGGAAAACCGGCATCTGCACGAGGATTGGCAAGCAACCACCCAGCGGATTGATCTTCTCTTTCTTGTACAGCTCCATCATGGCTTGCGACATTTTCTGCCGGTCATCGCCATGTTGCTCTTTCAGCGCAGCCAGTTTTGGTGCCACTGCACGCATGCGCGCCATGGATTTGTAGCTGGCAGCCGACAGCGGGAAGAAAATCCCTTTGATCAGCATGGTCAGGAAGATGATCGACCAGCCCCAGTTACCCACAATGGCGTGGATATGTTGCAGCAACCAGAAGATCGGTTGAGCGATGAACCACAGAATGCCGTAGTCGACAGTCAGTTCCAGACCTGGGGACAACTCTTTCAGCACAGCCTGGCTTTTCGGGCCGGCGTACAGAACAGCACTGGTTTCCGCTTTGGCACCCGGAGCAACGGTCAGCGAAGGACCGGTGTAACCGATGATGTAGTTGCCTTTGCTGTCTTTGCGGGTCTGGACGATATTGTTTTCGCCCTTGGCCGGAATCCACGCCGTCACGAAGTAGTGTTGCAACCACGCAACCCAACCGCCAGTAACGGTTTCTTTCAACGGCGCCTTGTCCATGTCCTTCATGGACACTTTCTTGTACGGCTCGGAACTTGTCCACAGGGCAGCGCCCAGGTAAGTCGCGGTGCCGGTGGCGGTGGTCGAAGATGGATCGGCGCTGGCGTCACGCTTGAGTTGCGCGAACATCGCACCGGACCAGGGCTGAGCGCTCTGGTTGTCGACCAGGTAAGAAACGGTTACGTCATACAGGCCGCGTTTCAAGGTGAAACGCTTGATGTAATTGACGCCGTCCTTGCTGAACTTCAGGTCCACGACCAATTGGTCCTGACCGTCAGCCAGTTGATAAACCTTCTTCTCCGAGGAATAAACCGGACGACCGGCTGGATTTGCATCCGGACCATTGGTGCCGATCAGACCGCTTTGCGCCAGATAAGTACGTTCGCTGCCGTTATCGAACAGCTGGAACGGAATTTCCGGATGATCCTGGCGGCGCGGATACAGCGGCAGCATCAACTGGGCAACATCACCACCCTGTGGATCGATAGCGAGTTCCAGTACATCCGTTTTGATCTGGATGAGGTCCTTGCTGGCGGCCACCGGCGTTTCGGCAGGTGCGCTGGTATCACTTGCGGCACGCGGAATATCGTCATTGGCGGAAGCGTTATTGCCAGTGGCGGTGTCCGGCAAACCGGATGTAGTCGTACTGGAAGCAACATTCTGAGTCGGCAGGGCAGCCTGGCCATAGTCCTGGTTCCATTTAAGAACCATAACGTAGGACACGATTGCCAGGGCGACGATCAGGATCGTGCGTTTGATATCCATGATTACTCGGCCATCGAAGAAGAACGGGAGGTAGGGATAGGTGGAACCGGGTCATAACCACCGGGATTCCACGGATGACAGCGACCTAAACGACGAAAGGTCAGCCAGCCACCGCGAAGAAGGCCATGATTTTCAATGGCTTCTAACGCGTAGCAGGAACAACTGGGGTAGAAACGACAGTGGTTGGCCATCAGGGGACTAATGGCATAGCGATAAAACTGGATCGGAACGAGTGCCAGTTTACGCATCTGGACTGTCTACCCCTACAGTTTCGGATTTGACTGCTGGTACCGGCGTGCTGCGAGCCAGACGTTTCCAGAGTTTGCCGAAATGCTGAATCAATTCGGGGTTTTCTACGTCACCCAAACCTTTGCGCGCGACGATAACAATGTCCCAACCGACCAGTGAATCCTGGTTCAGGCGAAACGATTCGCGCATCAGACGTTTGAGGCGATTGCGCTCGACGGAGAGCTTTACGCTCTTTTTCCCGATAACCAGCCCGAGACGGGGGTGATCAAGATCGTTGTTGCGCGCAAGGAGCAGGAGATTTTTCCCCGGAACCTTGCCGGTAGGGGAGTCAAAGACTGCCTTGAAATGCCGGGGGGTAAGCAGACGCTTTTCCCGACTGAAGTCCTGACTCACCTCCAGTGCCGGCTTATCAAACTGCCAGACGCGCACGACCTTTGGCGCGGCGACGCGACAGAACGGCACGGCCGTTCTTGGTAGCCATGCGAGCACGGAAACCGTGGGTACGAGCGCGTTTGATAGTGCTTGGTTGGAAAGTACGTTTCATTGTCGTGTTACCTGGTTCGTCCACAACGGGCCGGAATGGCCCCCGTTTTAAGAGACCGGGGATTCTAGAGAAAGCAAGCCTCTAGGTCAATTTCCAACCAACGTTTCCTTATAAATAGATTCCTGAGGTTTTTCAGCGTTTGATCCGGACCTAGATATAAGAATTAGAAAGGAAAGTATTTAAAGCTTTTCTGTAAAGCTTATAAAAGCTAGGCACGCCATCTGCTGTGGATAACTCAATTCAGGCCTTGTTTTACCTGATGTACAGAGAATGACAACTACCGTGGAAAACAGTGTTCAGCCTGTGCTGCGCTGTCGGATAACCTGTGTGTGGAATGGGCTGTTATCCACAGGCTGGTTATCCACCGAGTTTCGCCCCCACTTGTGCAACGATCTTAACCTCGGTTATCCACAGAGCTTATGCACAGACCATTGGTCGTCTTTTTTGAGCATGGAGCACAGATTCTTCCCTAAGGAGAGCCCACCTTCATGTGGATAAGTCGGCGTCTGGTCGCTACAATGGCCGCTTGTTTTTGCCTCACCGGCTTTCAACTTAGGGGATATCCGTGTCAGTGGAACTTTGGCAGCAGTGCGTGGAGCTTTTGCGCGAGGAGCTGCCTGCCCAACAATTCAACACTTGGATCCGTCCACTACAGGTCGAAGCCGAAGGCGACGAGTTGCGTGTCTACGCACCGAATCGCTTCGTGCTGGACTGGGTCAACGAAAAGTACCTGGGTCGCGTCCTTGAACTGCTTGATGAGCACGGCAACGGCATGGCGCCTGCGCTCTCCTTATTAATAGGCAGCAAACGCAGTTCGGCACCGCGTGCTGCGCCTAACGCTCCCTTGGCTGCAGCCGCTTCCCAGGCCCAGGCATCTGCCAGTCCGCCAACGCCCGCTCCCGCTGCTGCGGCGAAGCGCGCCCCGGCGAAAGTCGTTCAGGTCGCCGAGGAAGAACCTTCCCGTGACAGCTTCGACCCGATGGCTGGTGCGAGCTCGCAACAGGCCCCTGTCCGTTCGGAACAGCGCACGGTGCAGGTTGAGGGTGCGCTCAAGCACACCAGCTACCTGAATCGCACCTTTACCTTCGAGAACTTCGTCGAAGGCAAGTCCAACCAATTGGCCCGGGCCGCAGCCTGGCAAGTGGCGGACAACCCGAAGCATGGTTACAACCCGCTCTTCCTTTATGGCGGCGTCGGTCTGGGTAAAACCCACTTGATGCATGCTGTGGGTAACCACCTGTTAAAGAAGAACCCGAACGCGAAGGTTGTTTACCTGCACTCCGAGCGTTTCGTTGCGGACATGGTCAAGGCCCTGCAACTGAACGCAATCAACGAGTTCAAGCGCTTCTACCGTTCGGTGGATGCATTGCTCATCGATGACATTCAGTTTTTCGCCCGTAAGGAGCGTTCCCAGGAAGAGTTTTTCCACACCTTCAACGCCCTGCTTGAAGGTGGTCAGCAGGTCATTCTCACCAGTGACCGCTACCCGAAAGAAATCGAAGGCCTTGAAGAGCGCCTGAAATCCCGCTTCGGCTGGGGCCTGACGGTCGCCGTCGAGCCGCCGGAGCTGGAAACCCGCGTAGCGATTCTGATGAAGAAGGCCGACCAGGCCAAAGTCGAACTGCCTCACGACGCCGCGTTCTTCATTGCCCAGCGCATTCGTTCCAACGTCCGTGAACTGGAAGGCGCGCTGAAACGCGTGATCGCCCACTCGCACTTCATGGGTCGCGACATCACCATCGAGTTGATCCGCGAATCCCTGAAGGACCTCTTGGCGCTACAGGATAAACTGGTCTCTGTGGATAACATTCAGCGCACCGTCGCCGAGTACTACAAGATCAAGATCTCCGACTTGCTGTCCAAACGCCGTTCGCGTTCGGTCGCCCGTCCGCGTCAGGTCGCCATGGCGTTGTCCAAGGAACTGACCAACCACAGCCTGCCGGAAATCGGCGATGTGTTTGGTGGGCGAGACCACACGACGGTTTTGCACGCCTGCCGCAAGATCAATGAACTTAAGGAATCCGACGCGGACATCCGCGAGGACTACAAGAACCTGCTGCGCACGCTGACCACTTGATGACCAGCGCAGCTTATTAAGGCAAGGGACTAGACCATGCATTTCACCATTCAACGCGAAGCCCTGTTGAAACCCCTGCAACTGGTCGCAGGCGTCGTCGAACGCCGACAGACCTTGCCGGTGCTCTCCAACGTGCTGCTGGTTGTCGAAGGCCAGCAATTGTCGCTGACCGGTACCGACCTGGAAGTCGAGCTGGTCGGTCGTGTTCAACTCGAAGAGCCGGCAGATCCAGGTTCCATCACCGTGCCGGCGCGCAAGCTGATGGACATCTGCAAGAGCCTGCCAAATGATGCGCTGATCGACATCAAGGTCGATGAGCAGAAGCTCGTGGTGAAAGCCGGTCGTAGCCGTTTCACCCTGTCGACCCTGCCAGCCAATGACTTCCCGACGGTGGAAGAAGGCCCGGGTTCGCTGACGTGCAGCCTTGAGCAAAGCAAGCTGCGCCGCCTGATCGAACGCACCAGCTTCGCCATGGCCCAGCAGGACGTGCGTTACTACCTCAACGGCATGCTGCTGGAAGTTTCCGCTGGCGTGATTCGTGCCGTGGCCACCGACGGTCACCGTCTGGCCATGTGCTCGATGCAGGCGGATATCGGTCAGCCGGATCGTCACCAGGTCATCGTGCCGCGCAAAGGTATCCTTGAACTGGCACGCCTGCTCACCGAGCCCGATGGCAACGTCAGCATCGTGCTGGGTCAGCATCACATTCGCGCCACCACCGGCGAATTCACCTTCACCTCGAAACTGGTCGACGGTAAATTCCCGGACTACGAGCGCGTTCTGCCGAAGGGTGGCGACAAGCTCGTACTGGGCGACCGTCAGGCATTGCGTGAAGCGTTCAGCCGTACTGCGATTCTGTCCAACGAGAAGTACCGCGGTATCCGTCTGCAACTGGCGGCGGGTCAGCTGAAAATCCAGGCGAACAATCCGGAGCAGGAAGAGGCTGAAGAAGAAGTGGGCGTTGAGTACAACGGCGGCTCCCTGGAAATCGGCTTCAACGTGAGCTACCTGCTCGACGTATTGGGCGTGATGACCACTGAGCAGGTTCGTCTGATCCTGTCCGACTCCAACAGCAGCGCGCTGGTCCAAGAGTCCGACAACGACGACTCGGCCTACGTTGTCATGCCGATGCGTCTGTAATCATGTTCAGCAGAAGCTAGATGTCCTTAAGTCGCGTCTCGGTCACCGCGGTGCGCAATCTGCACCCGGTGACCTTCTCCCCCTCCCCCCGAATCAATATTCTTTACGGCGCCAACGGCAGCGGAAAAACCAGTGTTCTGGAAGCCATCCACTTGCTGGGGCTCGCCCGTTCGTTTCGTAGCACCCGCTTGTTGCCGGTCATTCAGTACGAGCAGTTGGCGTGTACGGTATTCGGGCAGGTCGAACTCGCCGAGGGCGGGCAGAGTGCATTGGGGATATCACGGGATCGCCAAGGCGAGTTTCAGATCCGCATCGACGGGCAGAACGCTCGCAGTGCCGCACAGCTGGCCGAGATCCTGCCTCTACAACTGATCAACCCTGACAGCTTCCGCTTGCTGGAAGGGGCGCCGAAGATTCGCCGACAGTTTCTTGATTGGGGTGTGTTCCACGTGGAACCTCGCTTCATGTCCACATGGCAGCGTCTGCAGAAGGCCCTGCGCCAGAGAAACTCTTGGCTGCGACATGGTACACTTGACGCCGTTTCGCAAGCGGTTTGGGACAGGGAACTGTGCCAGGCCAGCGCTGAAATCGATGAATACCGCCGCGCTTACATCAAAGCCTTGAAACCAGTCTTTGAACAGACCCTGAGCGACCTGGTTGAGCTTGAGGGTTTAACGCTCAGCTATTACCGCGGTTGGGATAAAGACCGAGAGCTGAGCGCTGTGCTCGCTGGGTCCCTACAGCGGGATCAGCAAATGGGTCATACCCAGGCTGGACCACAACGCGCTGATTTGCGTCTCAGATTGGGCGCACACAACGCAGCGGACATCTTGTCCCGAGGCCAGCAGAAGCTGGTGGTCTGTGCATTGCGGATTGCTCAAGGACACCTGGTAAGCCAGGCTCGCCGCGGGCAGTGTATTTATCTGGTGGATGACTTGCCGTCCGAATTGGACGAGCACCACCGTCGCGCCCTTTGCCGCTTGCTGGAAGACTTACGCTGCCAGGTGTTTATCACCTGTGTAGACCACGAATTATTGAGGGAAGGCTGGCAGACGGAAACGCCAGTCGCTCTGTTCCACGTGGAACAGGGCCGTATCACCCAGACCCACGACCATCGGGAGTGAAGGCATTGAGCGAAGAAAATACGTACGACTCAACGAGCATTAAAGTGCTGAAAGGCCTGGATGCCGTACGCAAACGTCCCGGTATGTACATTGGCGACACCGATGATGGTAGCGGTCTGCACCACATGGTGTTCGAGGTGGTCGATAACTCCATCGACGAAGCGCTCGCCGGCCATTGCGACGACATCAGCATCATCATCCACCCGGATGAGTCCATCACCGTTCGCGACAACGGCCGTGGCATCCCGGTAGACGTGCACAAAGAAGAAGGCGTTTCGGCAGCCGAGGTCATCATGACCGTGCTACACGCCGGCGGTAAGTTCGACGACAACTCCTACAAAGTATCCGGCGGTCTGCACGGTGTAGGTGTGTCCGTAGTGAATGCGCTGTCCAAAGAACTGATCCTGACTGTTCGCCGTAGCGGCAAGATCTGGGAACAAACTTACGTCCACGGTGTTCCGCAAGAGCCGATGAAAATCGTTGGCGAGAGCGAAACCACGGGTACGCAGATTCACTTCAAGCCTTCGGCTGAAACCTTCAAGAACATCCACTTCAGCTGGGACATCCTGGCCAAGCGGATTCGTGAACTGTCCTTCCTGAACTCCGGTGTCGGCATCGTCCTCAAGGATGAGCGCAGCGGCAAGGAAGAGCTGTTCAAGTACGAAGGTGGTTTGCGTGCGTTCGTTGAATACCTGAATACCAACAAGACTGCGGTCAACCAGGTGTTCCACTTCAACATCCAGCGTGAAGACGGCATCGGCGTGGAAATCGCCCTGCAGTGGAACGACAGCTTCAACGAGAACCTGTTGTGCTTCACCAACAACATTCCTCAGCGCGATGGCGGTACTCACCTGGTGGGTTTCCGTTCCGCACTGACGCGTAACCTGAACACCTACATCGAAGCTGAAGGCCTGGCGAAGAAACACAAAGTCGCCACCACCGGCGACGACGCCCGCGAAGGCCTGACCGCGATTATCTCGGTCAAGGTTCCGGATCCGAAGTTCAGCTCCCAGACCAAAGACAAGCTGGTGTCTTCCGAAGTGAAGACCGCGGTCGAACAGGAAATGGGCAAGTACTTCTCGGACTTCCTGCTGGAAAACCCGAACGAAGCCAAGCTGGTCGTCGGCAAGATGATCGATGCGGCACGTGCGCGTGAAGCCGCGCGCAAAGCCCGTGAGATGACACGTCGTAAAGGCGCGCTGGATATCGCTGGCCTGCCGGGCAAACTGGCTGACTGCCAGGAAAAAGACCCTGCCCTGTCCGAACTGTACCTCGTGGAAGGTGACTCTGCTGGCGGTTCCGCCAAGCAGGGACGTAACCGCCGCACCCAGGCCATCCTGCCGCTCAAAGGCAAGATTCTGAACGTCGAGAAGGCGCGCTTCGACAAGATGATCTCTTCGCAAGAAGTGGGCACTTTGATCACTGCGCTGGGTTGTGGCATCGGCCGTGACGAGTACAACATCGACAAGTTGCGCTATCACAACATCATCATCATGACCGATGCTGACGTCGACGGTTCGCACATCCGTACCCTGCTGCTGACCTTCTTCTTCCGTCAGTTGCCGGAGCTGATTGAGCGTGGCTACATCTACATCGCTCAGCCGCCGTTGTACAAAGTGAAGAAAGGCAAGCAAGAGCAATACATCAAAGACGACGAAGCCATGGAAGAGTACATGACGCAGTCGGCTTTGGAAGATGCAAGCCTGCACCTGAACGAAGAAGCCCCTGGCATCTCCGGTGAAGCGCTTGAGCGCCTGGTGAATGACTTCCGTCTGGTGATGAAGACCCTCAAGCGTCTGTCGCGCCTGTACCCTCAGGAGTTGACCGAGCACTTCATCTACCTGCCACCGGTGAGCATGGAGCAACTGTCCGATCACGCAGCAATGCAAGATTGGCTGGCTCAGTACGAAGTTCGCTTGCGCACCGTAGAGAAGTCCGGCCTGGTTTACAAAGCCAGCCTGCGTGAAGATCGTGAACGTAACGTCTGGCTGCCAGAGGTCGAGCTGATTTCCCACGGCCTGTCGAACTACGTCACCTTCAACCGCGACTTCTTCGGTAGTAACGATTACAAGACTGTCGTTTCGCTAGGCGCTCAACTGAGCACCCTGCTGGACGACGGCGCGTACATCCAGCGTGGCGAGCGCAAAAAGCCAGTGACCGAGTTCAAGGAAGCCCTTGAGTGGCTGATGGCTGAAAGCACCAAGCGTCACACCATCCAGCGATACAAAGGTCTGGGTGAAATGAACCCGGATCAGTTGTGGGAAACCACCATGGACCCAAGCCAGCGCCGGATGCTCAAAGTGACCATCGAAGACGCCATTGGCGCGGACCAGATCTTCAACACCCTGATGGGTGATGCGGTCGAACCTCGTCGTGACTTCATCGAAAGCAACGCCCTGGCGGTTTCCAACCTGGACTTCTGATCCCGGTCGGCACCAACGAAAAAAGGCCAACGCATATGCGTTGGCCTTTTTTTATGCCCGGCGGTTCACTCGCTTGCCGGCGTCACACTTTCCAACCGATACCCATACCCGTAAATCGTCAGCAGCTGCCAGCCCCGGTCTGCCGTCAGCCCAAGCTTGTTGCGCAGGCGATAGATATGGGTGTCCAGCGGGCGCGACGAAGACATTTCCTCATGGGGCCAGAACCGCTCGTACAAGTAGTCTCGCGACAACGGTCGACCCAGGTTGCTGAACAAGCAGCTCGCCAGCTGATACTCACGTTCTGTCATGGCGATCGGTTTGCCGTCGCGAGTGACAGTGAGTTCTGCATCGTCAAACACCAGGTCGTTAAAGCTCAACTCTTCAGCGACCGCCCGTTGCTGATTGTGCCGACGCAGCACGGCACTAACCCGGGCTTTCAGTTCGTTGGGCCGGAACGGTTTACTGACGTAGTCGTCGGCACCCGCATTCAGGGCCAGGACGATATCGTTTTCACCATCACGGCTGGTGAGCATGATTGCAGCCGGTGGTGCCTTCATGTGTTCACGGGTCCAACGCAGCAGCGACAAACCATTGAGATCGGGTAATTGCCAGTCGAGGATCAGCAGATCGAATGTTTCCCGGCGCAGTTGGCGCAACAAGTCTTCCCCGCGTTCAAAACTGTGCAGTGACCACGGCTGTTCTCCGGGTTCAGCCATCTGTTGCAGGGTTTGTTCAACCCGGCGTAGTTCGGCGGGTTCATCGTCCAGTATCGCAACGCGCATATGCGGTGACTCCTTGTCGCTTGAGCAGTTGGTTGTCGACAATAGCGGCTTGATCAACACAGTGAAAGTAAGCGGTCCATGGTTGGTTAACGTCCGCTATGATTCTTCGGTGTCCGTCCTTAGATCTGAGCGCTATGAAATCATTCACCCCACCCTCCTCTTTATTCCATGAGTAAGTCATGGCGCCGCGAAAGTCGTGTGCCAAGTCAGGTACAGCACTTGTTCCGGCAATTGGTCCGTGAGTGGGTGTGGATAAGTTTAGTGTTACTGCCGTTGACTGCGCTGGTGTCTTATCGGGCACAAATCAAACTGCACGACGTGTCGCCGGGCTTGAGCGCATCGCTTTCCGTTGCCTGGGTGGCAGGTGTTCTGGGATTGCTGCTATGGCGTCCGCGTCTCGCACTTTGGCTGACGATGATTGGCATGGCGTGTACGCTGCTGACCAGCGCTGGTCTCGCTGAGTTGAACCGGTTGTGGTCGCCGATGCCGGCTGTACTCAGCATGCTGTTTGGTTACCTGATCTGGAACTGGCGGCGCCTCAGTGTGGTGCTGACCTATTTTGGCTGGGAGCTGGCGCGGCTCGACAGCGAACCGAAGGTTTTTCCGGAGCGGCGTCGAACCCGGTTTCCCCGTGGCGACCGTTTGCAGAAGCAGGTCATGGCCCTTGAACAGGCCATGAGCCGGACGCGCGATACCCATCGTTTCATCGCCGATGGTCTGGAGTATTTACCTGTCGCCACGTTGATCAGCGATCCCCGTGGACAAATTTTGCTCGGCAACCGCAAAGCCCGCGATTTGTTTGGCGCAAGTCTGGTGGGCGATGGCGTGGTTGAGCAGTTGTTACAACTCGGTTACCCCGACCTGATCCACGGCGCCATCGGGCAACTATCAACGCTGCCGTTGCTGGAGTTTCGCGACGTCAAAGAGCGCAGTTTGCGACTGGAACGCGCAGTGTTGCTGCCGGCAGACGGGGAAACGCCCGTTGGCTGGTTATGGAGCCTGATCGACCTGAGTATCGAACGCGACGCAGAAGAACAGCGGGCCGTAATGTTGCGTTTCTTGTCCCACGACTTGCGGGCACCGCACTCGGCGATTCTTGCGCTGCTCGATGTGCACCGGCATCAGGTCGGCGGTGACTCGCGGCTCTTCGATCAAATCGAGCTTCAAGTGCGTCGGGCGCTGAGTCTGACTGACGGATTCGTTCAATTGGCAAAAGCCGAGTCCGACGCCTATCAATTTCAGCCGAGCCTGTTTGCGATGCTGGTGATGGATGTGTTCGATCAGGCACTTCCCCTTGCGCAACAGAAGCAGATCCAATTGGTGCATGACGTGCAGGATGAAGCGCAGGAAAGCCTGATCATGGCGGATCAGGCGCTGCTGACCCGGGCGCTGTTCAATCTGCTGGAAAACGCCATCAAGTACAGCGCTGCAGGAACTCGCGTCTGCTTGAGCGTCAGGCACAGCGACAGCTGGCTAACGTGTGAGCTCACCGATCAAGGCAAAGGCATCGCGGCCGCAGAGCTTCCCGCGCTGTTCACTCAGTATCGGCGTTTCTCTTCAGCCCAGGGGATCGATGGGGTGGGATTGGGGTTGTCGATGGTGAAAGCCGTCATGGATCACCATGGCGGACGAATTGAATGCCGCAGCGTGGTCGGCGAAAGCACGTGTTTCACGCTGGAATTCCCGTTGCTTGAAGAGTGAATGGAGGTCGTTCTCGCGGGCATAAAAAAACCGGCTATATCAGCCGGTTTCTTTGCGCCAAAAAAAAACTTATGCACGTTTTTATGGTTTTTATCATTCTATAAAATATGTATTAAAAACATAAAGTTAGAATAGAGAAATGACACTTTTCAATGAAACGGTACACAGCTTATCCACAGAATCTCAGACCGCCATCGAGTCGTTGGAGACCGGAGCTTGCGGAGCAGGTGGAAGCGAGCCCATTTCCCGTTGCATTTGCTCGTTCCAGGCTTGAACCCGGTCGTTCAATTCGGCGATCGCACGCGGCCCGCTGCCTTCGGCATACATCGGAGCGCCGATGATGACCGTGATCACGCCCTTCTTCTTCGCCCAACCGGTTTTCGGCCAGAACTTGCCGGCATTGTGTGCGATCGGCAGTACGGGAAGATCGGCATTGACCGCCAGTGCGGTGCCACCCCGGGAGAATTTCCCGACGGTGCCGAAAGGAACGCGTGTGCCTTCAGGGAAAATCAGTACCCAGACATTGTCCTTGAGCAGTTCGTCGCCCTTTTTCGCCACATGCTTGAGTGCGGCTTTCGGGTTGTCCCGGTCGATGGCGATCGGCCGCAACATGGCCATGGCCCAACCGAAGAACGGAACAAAGAGCAATTCACGTTTGAGCACCTGGCTCAACGGTGAGAAGTAGGCGGAGAGAAAAAAAGTCTCCCACGTGCTCTGGTGGTTCGACTGAATCACGCAAGGCCGTTCAGGGACGTTCTCGGCGCCTTTGATTTCGTAGCTGATGCCCAGAAAGACCTTACTCAACCACAGGGCGCAGCGGCACCAATACACGTTGATGAAACGATAGCGCGCCTTGAAAGGCAGAAATGGCGCGATAAAAAAACTCAGGCTGCACCACAGCAAGGAGCTGGTGCCCAGCAGCAGGTAAAAGAGGAAGGTTCTGATCGCCTGCAATATCGACATGGTGACGTTTACCGTTGCGGGCAATACCCGCCTGTATAAAGCGCACCCCTGATCAATCCTTTATCAGGAAAACATCAGAAGCACTCTAATTGTGGATAAGTTCTGCGGCAATCGCCGCCAGATCGTCAAAAATCAATGTGCCAACCGGTAGGGTCTTGCCCAAAGTCTTTACGCCTTTTCCGGTCTTTACCAAAACTGGCTGTGAATCGACGGCTTTTGCGGCTTCCAGGTCACCAAGGCTGTCGCCGACGAACCAGAGATTGGTCAGCGACACGTTGTAATGCCCGGCGATGGTTTTCAGCATCCCGGGTTTCGGTTTGCGGCAATCACAACCGTCGTCCGGCCCGTGGGGGCAGTAGACGATCAGCCCGACTTCACCACCCTGCTCCGCCACCAGTGAGCGCAAGCGCTCGTGCATGGCATCGAGGGTGGCGAGGTCGTAATAGCCGCGAGCGATGCCCGACTGGTTGGTAGCGACCGCTACCGTCCAGCCGGCCTTGCTCAACTGCGCAATGGCTTCGATCGAACCGGGAAGTGGAATCCACTCCTCCACCGACTTGATGTAAGCGTCGGAGTCGTAGTTGATCACTCCGTCCCGATCGAGAATCAGCAGTTTCAACAGCAATTCCTCAGCCCAGCAGCGAAATGTCGGCAACGCCGAGGAACAGCCCACGCAGACGCGCCAGCAACGCATAACGGTTGGCGCGGACTTTTGCGTCCTCCGCGTTGACCATTACGGCTTCGAAGAACGCATCCACTGGCTCGCGCAACGCAGCCAGACGTGCCAGCGATTCGCTGTACTGACGTGCTGCAGCCATCGGCTGAACCGCCTGGTCTGCCTGCTGGATCGCCGAGTACAGGGAGAACTCGTTGGCGTTATCGAAGTACTTGGCTTCCACGACGGTCGGAATGGAGCCTTCGACCTTGCTCAGCAAGTTCGACACACGCTTGTTCACGGCGGCCAGGGCTGCAGCTTCCGGCAATTGACGGAAAGCCTGGACGGCTTGCACGCGCTGGTCGAAGTCCAGAGCCGAACCCGGCTTCAGGGCACGTACCGACAAGTAGGTCGCGACGTCGACACCTTCGTCTTCGTAACGGGCACGCAGACGGTCGAAGATGAACTCCAGCACCGAGTCGTTGAGGCCGGCAGCCTTGACCTTGGTACCGAACGCATTCACGGCGAAAGCCACGGCGTCGTTCAGGTCCAGATCCAGTTGCTTCTCGATCAGGATACGCAACACACCCAGCGCTGCACGGCGCAGGGCGTACGGGTCTTTGCTGCCGGTTGGCAGCATGCCGATACCGAAGATGCCGACCAGGGTGTCCAGCTTGTCAGCGATAGCGACGGCTGCACCGGTCAGAGTGGCAGGCAGCTCAGCGCCAGCACCGCGTGGCATGTACTGCTCGTTCAGCGCCAGTGCGACGTCTTCCGGCTCACCGTCATTGAGGGCGTAGTAGTAACCGGCGACACCTTGCATCTCCGGGAACTCGCCGACCATTTCGGTCGCCAGGTCGCACTTGGACAGCAGGCCTGCACGAGCCGCCCACGAAGCGTTGCCGCCAATGCGCGCTGCGATGTAAGCGGCGAGTTTGGAAACACGTTCGGCCTTGTCGTAGACGCTGCCGAGTTTTTCCTGGAACACCACGTTTTGCAGGCGCTGGTTGAAGTCTTCGAGTTTCTGCTTCTTGTCTTGCTTGAAGAAGAACTCGGCGTCGGTCAGGCGTGGGCGAACCACTTTCTCGTTACCGGCGATGATCTGCTGCGGGTCTTTGCTCTCGATGTTGGCCACGGTAATGAAACGTGGCAGCAACTTGCCGTCGGCGTCCAGCAGGCAGAAGTACTTCTGGTTGTCCTGCATGGTGGTGATCAGCGCTTCTTGCGGCACGTCGAGGAAACGTTCCTCGAACGAGCACACCAGCGGCACCGGCCATTCGACCAGTGCGGTCACTTCGTCGAGCAGGGCTGGCGGAACGATTGCCGTGCCTTCCTGACGGGTGGCCAGCTCTTCGGTGCGCTTGCTGATGATCTCGCGACGCTCGTTGGCGTCGGCCAGCACGTAGGCGGCACGCAGGTCGGCCAGGTAGCTCGACGGCGAACCGATGCGCACGTTTTCCGGATGATGGAAACGGTGACCACGGGAATCACGGCCAGCCTTCTGGGCGAGGATGGTGCAGTCGATGACCTGGTCACCGAGCAGCATCACCAGCCATTGGGTCGGACGCACGAATTCTTCTTTGCGCGCACCCCAACGCATGCGTTTCGGGATCGGCAGGTCGTTCAGCGAGTCTTCGACGATGGTCGGCAGCAGGCTCGACGTCGGCTTGCCGGCGATGCTTTGGCTGTAGCGCAGTTTCGGGCCGCTCTGATCGATTTCGCTCAGGTCGACGCCGCACTTCTTGGCAAAGCCCAGTGCCGCTTGGGTCGGGTTGCCTTCAGCATCGAACGCGGCCTGACGTGGCGGGCCATCGAGGTTGATGCTGCGATCCGGCTGCTGGGTGGCCAGTGCGGTGATCAGCACGGCCAGACGGCGCGGCGCGGCATAAACGGTTTTGGTCTCGTAGTTCAGGCCGGCAGCTTGCAGGCCCTTGTCGATACCGGCGAGGAACGCCTCGGCCAAGGTGTTCAAGGCTTTGGGTGGCAGTTCTTCGGTGCCCAGTTCAACCAGAAAATCCAGAGCACTCATTGTGCAGCCTCCAGCTTGGCCAGTACTTCGTCACGCAGGTCCGGGGTCGCCATCGGGAAGCCGAGCTTGGCGCGGGCCAGCAGGTAGGCTTGCGCAACGGAACGCGCCAGGGTGCGTACACGCAGAATGTATTGCTGGCGCGCGGTCACGGAAATCGCCCGGCGTGCATCCAGCAGGTTGAAGGTATGGGAAGCCTTCAACACCATTTCGTAGCTCGGCAACGGCAGCGGCTGGTCGAGTTCGATCAGGCGCTTGGCTTCGCTTTCGTAGAAATCGAACAGTTCGAACAGCTTCTCGACGTTGGCGTGTTCGAAGTTGTAGGTCGACTGCTCCACTTCGTTCTGGTGGAACACGTCGCCGTAGGTCACTTTGCCCATCGGGCCGTCAGCCCAGACCAGGTCGTAGACCGAGTCCACGCCTTGCAGGTACATGGCCAGACGCTCGAGACCGTAGGTGATCTCGCCGGTCACCGGGTAGCACTCGATGCCGCCCGCTTGCTGGAAGTAGGTGAACTGCGTCACTTCCATGCCGTTGAGCCAGACTTCCCAGCCCAGACCCCAGGCGCCGAGGGTCGGCGATTCCCAGTTGTCTTCGACGAAGCGGATGTCGTGGACCAACGGGTCCAGGCCGACGTGCTTGAGGGAACCCAGGTACAGTTCCTGGAAGTTGTCCGGGTTTGGCTTCAGGACAACCTGGAACTGGTAGTAGTGCTGCAGACGGTTCGGGTTTTCGCCGTAGCGGCCGTCAGTCGGACGACGACTTGGCTGCACGTAGGCGGCGTTCCAGGTTTCCGGGCCAATGGCGCGCAGGAATGTTGCAGTGTGGAAAGTGCCGGCGCCTACTTCCATATCGTAGGGCTGAAGTACCACACAACCTTGCTCGGCCCAGTATTGCTGGAGGGCGAGGATCAAGTCTTGGAAGGTACGCACGGCTGGCGTAGGCTGGCTCACGAAATTCACCTGTTTCTTGGGCTGCGATTTAAAGAGCGGGAGTATACCCGATTCGTTGCTGCGCACGCCCCCTGGAGCCTTATGCCACGCTGCTTTTGGTGTTCCGAAGATCCGCTGTACATGGCTTATCACGATCAGGAGTGGGGCACGCCGCTACGCGATGCGCAGGGTTTGTTCGAGTTGCTTTTGCTCGAAGGGTTCCAGGCCGGCCTTTCCTGGATCACCGTGCTGCGTAAACGCGAGCATTATCGCCAGGTAATGTTTGGTTTTGATGTCCAGCGTGTGGCGCAGATGAGCGACGCGGAAATCGACGAGTTGATGCTCGATCCGGGGATCATCCGCAACCGTCTCAAGCTCAACGCGGCCCGGCGTAATGCCCAGGCCTGGCTGGCGCTGGAGGACCCGGCGGCGTTTCTCTGGTCGTTCGTCGGTGGCCAGCCTGTGGTCAATCATTTCAAGGATCGCAGCGAAGTCCCGGCCGTCACGCCAACCGCGGTAGAGATGAGCAAGGGCCTGAAAAAAGCCGGTTTCACGTTCGTCGGCCCGACCATTTGCTACGCCTTGATGCAGGCTTCGGGCATGGTCATGGACCACACCCGCGATTGCGACCGCTACGCGCTGTTGGCGAACGGCGGTTAGAATGGCCGCCTCGCGCACAGCACAAGATCAGGAGTGACCTGTGGATAAGTTAAAAGGCGCCTTGCTGGTAGGCGCTCTGCGGCTGTTTGCCCTGTTGCCGTGGGGGGCCGTTCAGGCCGTCGGCTCGGCGATTGGCTGGATGATGTGGAAATTCCCCAACCGTTCTCGCGACGTGGTGCGGATCAACCTGTCCAAGTGCTTTCCGGACATGGACCCGGCCGAGCGCGAACGCCTGGTCGGCCAGAGCCTGAAAGACATCGGCAAGTCCCTGACCGAAAGCGCCTGCGCCTGGATCTGGCCGGCCCAGCGCTCTATCGATCTGGTACGTGAGGTCGAAGGCCTCGACATATTGAAAGAGGCCCTCGCCTCCGGCAAAGGCGTCGTTGGCATAACCAGTCACCTGGGCAACTGGGAAGTGCTGAATCACTTCTATTGCAGCCAGTGCAAACCGATCATTTTCTATCGCCCGCCGAAGTTGAAGGCGGTGGATGAATTGCTGCAAAAGCAGCGCGTGCAGTTGGGCAACAAGGTTGCCGCTTCCACCAAGGAAGGCATCCTCAGCGTCATCAAGGAAGTGCGCAGAGGGGGGGCAGTGGGCATTCCCGCTGACCCGGAACCGTCCGAGTCCGCCGGGATCTTCGTGCCGTTCTTCGCCACCCAGGCGCTGACCAGCAAGTTTGTACCAAACATGCTGGCGGGCGGCAAAGCGGTTGGCGTGTTCCTGCATGCGTTGCGCCTACCGGACGGCTCTGGCTACAAAGTGATCCTGGAAGCCGCACCCGAAGCCATGTACAGCACCGATACCGCCGAGTCATGCGCGGCCATGAGTAAAGTGGTGGAGCGATATGTCGGGGCCTATCCGAGCCAGTACATGTGGAGCATGAAGCGCTTCAAGAAGCGTCCGCCGGGCGAAGCTCGCTGGTATTGATGTAAAAAATCAAAAGATCGCAGGCTCCTGCAAAGGCTCGGCGTACACCCTGCAGGAGCTGCCGATGGCTCGGGCCGCGTTCGGACGATCTTTTGGTCTTTATTGGCCTGCGTGCGCCTGACGTTCGAGCTTCTTCAGAAACACCGTCATTTCCTTCTCTGCCTGTTTGTCGCCATGGGCGCGGGCGGCTTCCAGGCCTTGCTCCCAGGCTTGGCGTGCGGCCGCATGGTCCGCCAGCGCCAGATGGGCCTTGCCCAACAACTTCCAGGCTGCTGAATACTTCGGATCGAACTCGACGCAGCGCTGGAAATGCTCCGCAGCCTTGGCGTTCTCCCCCAGATCCAGATAACCCTTGCCCAGACCGAAGCGCAGCAGTGAGTTATCCACACCCTTGGCGAGCATTTTTTCCAGGGATTCGAGCATGGGGGAGTTTCCGAATGGTTGTCGTTTTCGAAATCGCCTTCGCTGGCAAGCCAGCTCCTACAGGTTATGCGCGATTCTCTGTAGGAGCTGACTTGCCAGCGAAGGCGGTCTAAAGGATCAGAAGAAGCTCAACCCCACATGGAACAGTTTCTCTACATCGCGGATATGCTTTTTATCCACAAGGAACAGAATCACATGGTCGCCCGCTTCGATCACGGTGTCGTCGTGGGCGATGATCACTTCTTCGTCGCGGATGATCGCGCCGATCGTGGTGCCCGGCGGCAAACCGATGTTCTCGATGGCCTTGCCGATCACCTTGCTCGACTTCGCATCGCCATGGGCAATGGCTTCGATGGCTTCTGCCGCGCCCCGGCGCAATGAGTGCACGCTGACGATGTCGCCACGGCGCACGTGGGCCAACAGCGTGCCGATGGTCGCCAGCTGCGGGCTGATGGCGATGTCGATATCGCCGCCCTGGATCAGATCGACATAGGCCGGGTTGTTGATGATGGTCATCACCTTCTTCGCGCCCAGGCGCTTGGCCAGCAGCGACGACATGATGTTGGCTTCGTCATCGTTGGTCAGGGCCAGGAACAGATCCGCGTCGGCGATGTTCTCTTCCATCAGCAGGTCACGGTCCGAGGCACTGCCCTGCAACACCACGGTACTGTCGAGATGATCCGAAAGATGTCGGCAACGCGCCGGGTTCATCTCGATGATCTTCACCTGATAGCGGCTCTCGATGGCCTCGGCCAGACGTTCACCAATCTGCCCGCCACCGGCGATGACGATGCGTTTATAGGTCTCGTCGAGACGGCGCATTTCGCTCATGACTGCGCGAATGTTCGCTTTGGCGGCGATGAAAAAGACTTCGTCGTCGGCCTCGATCACCGTGTCACCCTGGGGCAGGATCGGCCGGTCGCGACGGAAAATCGCAGCGACGCGGGTTTCGACGTTCGGCATGTGCTCGCGCAACTGCCGCAGTTGCTGGCCCACCAGCGGTCCGCCGTAGTAAGCCCGCACCGCCACCAATTGCGCCTTGCCTTCGGCGAAGTCGATCACCTGCAAGGCGCCGGGATGCTGGATCAGGCGCTTGATGTAGTTGGTGACCACTTGTTCCGGACTGATCAGCACGTCGACCGGAATCGCTTCGTTCTGGAACAGTTGTTCTTCGCGGGTCAGGTACGCGGCTTCGCGCACCCGGGCAATTTTGGTCGGCGTGTGGAACAGGGTGTGGGCCACCTGGCAGGCGACCATGTTGGTTTCATCGCTGTTGGTCACGGCGACCAGCATGTCTGCGTCGTCGGCACCGGCCTGGCGCAACACGGTCGGGAACGAACCGCGGCCCTGAACCGTGCGGATGTCCAGCCGGTCACCAAGGTCGCGCAGGCGTTCGCCATCGGTGTCGACCACGGTGATGTCGTTCGCTTCGCTCGCCAGGTGTTCGGCCAGCGAACCGCCGACCTGCCCTGCTCCGAGGATGATGATTTTCATCCAGTCACTCCATTGAATCCATTTAGCCGCGCGCGGCGGCGATCTTGATCAGCTTGGCGTAGTAGAACCCGTCGTGCCCGCCTTCCTGGGCCAGCAACTGGCGACCATGGGGTTGCTTGATCCCGGCCATGGTGGCGAGATCCAGTTCACGGGCGCCCGGTGTGCGGGCAAGGAACGCTTCGATGACTTCGGTGTTTTCGGTCGGCAATGTGGAACAGGTGGCGTAAAGCAGAATGCCGCCCACTTCCAACGTTATCCACATGGCGTCGAGCAATTCGCCTTGCAGTACCGCCAGCGCAGCGATGTCGTCGGGTTGGCGGGTCAGCTTGATGTCCGGGTGACGGCGAATCACACCGGTCGCCGAACACGGGGCGTCCAGCAGGATGCGCTGGAACGGCTTGCCGTCCCACCATACTTGAGTGTCGCGGCCGTCGGCGGCGATCAGTTCGGCGCTGAGCTTCAGGCGCTCGAGGTTCTCGCGAACCCGCACCAGACGCTTGGCTTCCAGATCCACCGCGACGACGCCGGCCAGCTTTGGCTCGGCTTCGAGGATGTGGCAGGTCTTGCCTCCCGGAGCGCAGCAGGCGTCGAGCACCCGTTGGCCAGGGGCCAGATCCAGCAGATCGGCGGCCAGTTGCGCGGCTTCGTCCTGCACGCTGATCCAGCCGTCGGCGAAACCTGGCAGGCTGCGCACGTCGGTGGCGGCTTCGAGCACGATACCGTCGCGGCTATAAACGCATGGCGTCGCGGCGATACCGGCGTCGGTCAATAATCCGAGGTAGGCATCACGGCTGTGATGGCGACGGTTGACCCGCAGAATCATCGGCGGATGCGCATTGTTGGCTGCGCAAATGGCTTCCCATTGCTCGGGCCAGAACGCCTTCAAGGATTTCTGCAACCAGCGTGGGTGGGCGGTACGCACCACTGGATCACGTTCCAGTTCGGCGAAAATCGTTTCGCTTTCGCGCTGAGCATTACGCAGCACGGCGTTGAGCAAGGCCTTGGCCCAAGGTTTTTTCAGCTTGTCGGCGCAACCGACGGTTTCGCCGATGGCGGCGTGGGCCGGGACGCGGGTGTAGAGCAACTGATAGAGGCCGACCAACAGCAAGGCTTCGACATCGGCGTCGGCGGCCTTGAACGGCTTCTGCAACAGTTTGGCCGCCAGCGCCGACAAGCGCGGTTGCCAGCGTGCGGTGCCGAACGCCAGGTCCTGGGTGAAACCGCGATCCCGGTCTTCGACCTTGTCCATCTGCGTCGGCAGTGAGCTGTTGAGCGAGGCCTTTCCGCTCAGGACAGCGGCGAGTGCCTTGGCGGCGGCCAGGCGCGGGTTCATTGAGCGTCCGCCGCTTGGCCGAGGACTATGCCGGTAGCGAACTTCTCGCGACGGCTGTTGAACAGGTCGCTGAAGTTCAGCGCCTTGCCGCCGGGCAATTGCAGGCGGGTCAGGCACAGGGCCTGTTCGCCGCACGCGACGATCAGGCCGTCCTTGCTGGCGCCGAGGATTTCACCCGGTGCGCCTTTGCCTTCGGCGAGCGTCGCGGCCAGCACTTTCAGGGCTTCGCCGTTCAAGGTGCTGTGGGTGATCGGCCATGGATTGAAGGCGCGGACCAGACGTTCCAGCTCAACTGCCGGGCGAGTCCAGTCGATACGTGCTTCGTCCTTGTTCAATTTGTGCGCGTAGGTGGCGAGGCTGTCGTCCTGCACTTCCCCTTCCAACGTGCCTGCGGCGAGACTGGCAATGGCCTGGATCACGGCCGGTGGGCCCATTTCCGCCAGGCGATCGTGGAGGCTGCCGCCGGTGTCTTCGGCACTGATCGGCGTGCTGACTTTAAGCAACATCGGCCCGGTATCGAGGCCGGCTTCCATGCGCATCACGGTCACGCCGCTTTCGGCGTCACCTGCTTGCACGGCGCGCTGGATCGGCGCCGCACCACGCCAGCGTGGCAGCAGCGAGGCGTGACTGTTGATGCAACCCAGGCGCGGAATATCCAGCACCACTTGCGGCAGGATCAGGCCGTAGGCGACCACCACCATCAAGTCCGGCTTCAATGCGGCCAGTTCAGCCTGAGCCTCTTCATTGCGCAGGGTTGGCGGTTGCAGCACCGGGATATTGTTTTCCAGCGCCAGCTGCTTGACCGGGCTCGGCATCAGTTTTTGCCCACGACCGGCCGGGCGATCCGGTTGGGTGTAGACCGCGACGATCTCGTAAGGGCTGGCGAGCAGGGCCTTGAGGTGTTCGGCGGCGAATTCCGGGGTGCCGGCAAAGACGATGCGCAGTGGCTCAGTCATGGGTGTTCTCTATTGCAAAGCATCTTGAAAAGAAAAAGGCTTGCCGCAGCAAGCCTTTGAAGGAGGGCATCAAGCGTTCTGGCGATGCTGTTTTTCCAGCTTCTTCTTGATGCGGTCGCGTTTGAGCGTGGACAGGTAGTCGACGAACAATTTGCCGTTGAGGTGGTCGCATTCGTGCTGGATGCACACCGCGAGCAGGCCTTCGGCGATCAGTTCGTAAGGCTGGCCGTCAAGGTCCAGGGCCTTGACCTTGATCCGTTGCGGGCGATCGACGTTTTCGTAGAAGCCCGGTACCGAAAGGCAGCCTTCCTGGTATTGCTCCATCTCGTCGGTCAGGGACTCGAACTCGGGGTTGATGAACACCCGAGGTTCGGTGCGGTCTTCGGAGAGGTCCATGACGACGATGCGTTGGTGCACGTTGACCTGGGTCGCGGCGAGGCCGATGCCTGGCGCTTCATACATTGTTTCAAACATATCGTCGACCAACTGACGCACTTCGTCGTCCACTACGGCCACTGGTTTGGCGATAGTGCGCAGACGCGGATCAGGAAATTCGAGGATGTTTAAAATGGCCATAAGCTTGATGACTGCACGTGTGAAGTAAGGTCGGGTCGATGGCCTGGCGGTCCGAAGATGCAGGCAACCGGTGTGAAACGTAGCTCCCTTCTTTTGATTGGCAAGCCGGGAGCGAGCCACGAAGACTTTGTCGTTTCACGCGAATGCACATAATAAAGGGATTCACCGCATGAGGAAATCACTACTCGCCCTGCTGCTTCTGGCCTCGGCCGGTTTCGCACAGGGCCAGGCGCTGCCCGGGCAAGACATTCCCACCGTAAAGCTGTCGCCCCAGGTGCGTGTCAGCCCGGTGACCGAGACCATTGCGAGCGTTGCGCTGAAGTCGATCAACAGTTTTTTATTGAGTAACCGCATCGTCGACAAGGCCGAGGATTTCGACCAGGCGCCCTACATCGTCGCCGGCGATGCCGAGCGCGTGCTCAGTGGCAGCGGTGACCGCATTTTCGCTCGGGGTCACTTCGACCCGACGCAACCGGTGTATGGAATCTTTCGCCAGGGCAAGGTCTACACCGACCCGCAGAGCCACGAGGTTCTGGGGATCAACGCCGATGACATCGGCGGTGGCGAGGTGGTCGCCATCGAAGGAGACGTGGCTACGCTCGACGTGCAGCGCACGACTCAGGAAGTGCGACTGGGCGATCGATTGTTCCGAGGCGAGGAGCGTTCGATCCATTCGACCTTCACGCCCAGTGCTCCTAGTGCCGAAATCAACGGCTTGATCATTGATGTACCGCGCGGTGTGACGCAAATCGGTGCGATGGACGTGGTCACGCTGAACAAGGGGCAGCGTGACGGTCTGGTCGAGGGCAACGTGTTGGCGGTGATGAAAACCGGCGAAACCGTTCGCGACCGGATCACCGGCCAATCCCTGAAAATTCCCGATCAGCGCGCCGGTCTGCTGATGGTTTTTCGCACCTACGACAAACTCAGCTACGGGCTGGTGCTTGACGCCTCGCGCTCGCTGGCGGTGATGGATAAGGTGCGAAATCCGTAAGCGTGCTTCACAAGTTACCAACAGAGTTATCCACAGCTTGTTCCCGTATCGACGGGGACTCAAAACGATCAAGGATGATCCATGTCGCTGCCTGCCGTTACACCGGTTTCCCCTGCGGAACTGGAAGCCCGTTTACGTTTGCACCGGTTGCCCGAGCTCGGCCCGGCACGCTTCAAAAAGTTGCTGGAGGCCTTCGGCTCGGCGTCCAAAGCCATCAGCGCACCCGCCAGTGCCTGGCACGCGTTGGGTCTGCCGCCGGCCTGTTCGGAGGCCAGGCGCAGCACTGAAATTCGTGATGGCGCCAGCCACGCACTGGCCTGGCTTGAGCGTCCGGGCCAGCATTTACTGATGTGGGACCAGCCTGACTACCCGGCGATGCTGGCGCAAATCAGCGATGCACCGCCGCTGTTATTCGTCGCGGGCGATCCGGGCATTCTGGAAAAACCTCAGCTGGCGATGGTCGGCAGCCGACGTGCATCGCGACCGGGCATGGACACCGCCAGCGCGTTTTCCCGCAGCCTGGCCGGCGCCGGTTTTGTCATCACCAGCGGTCTGGCGCTGGGCATTGATGCCGCCGCGCACCAGGCTGCAATCGACATCGGCGGGCAAACGGTCGGAGTGCTGGGGACGGGCCTTGAGAAGTTTTATCCACAGCGCAATCGACGCCTGGCAGACGCCATGATCGCCTCGGGCAGCGCGGTGCTTTCAGAGTTTCCGCTGGATACTGGCCCCAGTGCTGGCAACTTCCCCCGACGCAATCGGATCATCAGCGGTTTGTCCCTCGGCGTGCTGGTGGTCGAGGCCAGTGTCGCCAGCGGTTCGCTGATCACCGCGAGGCTGGCGGCGGAACAAGGACGCGAAGTGTTTGCCATTCCCGGCTCCATCCATCATCCCGGCGCCCGGGGCTGCCATCAGTTAATCCGCGATGGCGCGGTGTTGGTTGAAACCATTGAGCACATCCTCGAAGCCTTGCGTGGCTGGCAGCAACAACCGTTGTTCACAGAGATGTGCGAAGTTACGACGACTCATCCCCTGTTGATGTTGTTGCATGCGGCTCCCCTGACCAGTGAAGCGCTGGTCGATGCCAGCGGCTGGGCCTTGCCGAAAGTGCTGGCGGCGTTGACGGAACTGGAAATGGACGGCCGTGCGGTGTGCGAAAACGGCCGCTGGTTTGCACGGGTGAGCTAGGTTTTATAAACAAGATCGGTAAACTGCGCAGAGCCTATTTCTGGAGAGTTTTTCATGGTCAACAGTTGGCGTGTGCAACAAGCCGCGCAAGCAGTTCGCGCCGGGGCGGTGATTGCCTACCCAACCGAAGCAGTCTGGGGCCTGGGTTGCGATCCGTGGGACCTGGATGCGGTGGAGCGACTGCTGGATATAAAGGGTCGTTCGGTGGACAAGGGCCTGATACTGGTGGCCGATAACATCCGCCAGTTCGACTTCCTGTTCGAAGACTTCCCGGAGCTGTGGATGGATCGCATGGCCAGCACCTGGCCGGGCCCGAACACCTGGCTGGTGCCGCATCAAAACCTGCTGCCGCCGTGGATTACCGGTGTGCACGAAACGGTGGCGCTGCGGGTCAGCGATCATCCCCTGGTGCGGGACTTGTGCGCGTTGGTCGGGCCGCTGGTGTCGACATCGGCCAACCCGCAGGGTCGTCCGGCGGCGCGCACGCGGATTCGCATCGAGCAGTATTTCCGGGGGCAGATAGATCTGGTGCTCGGCGGGATGCTGGGCGGGCGCAAGAACCCGAGTGTGATTCGTGATGTGGCGACCGGGCACGTTGTGCGCCCGGATTAAGACCGAGGTGCGCCCATCGCTAGCAGGCTAGCTGGCTCCCACATTGGGTCAGTGTGGGAGCTAGCCTGCTAGCGATGGCGTCCGTCAGGGCAGCAAAACAACCGAACCGGTCGTACGCCGCGCCGACAGCTCGGTCTGCGCCTTCGCTGCATCAGCCAGCGAGTAGCGTTGGCTGATGTCCACAGTCAGCTTGCCACTGGTAATCATCCCAAACAGTTCATCCGCCATACGCTGCAGGTTCTCGGCGTTGTTCGCATAAGTGCCCAATGTCGGCCGGGTCACGTACAGCGAGCCCTTCCCCGCCAGAATCCCCAGGTTCACGCCGTCCACTGCGCCAGACGCATTACCGAAACTCACCACCAACCCACGCGGCGCGACGCTGTCGAGTGAGGTCAGCCAGGTGTCCTTGCCGACGCCGTCGTACACCACCGGGACTTTTTTTCCGTCGGTCAATTCCAGTACGCGTTGTGCGACGTTTTCATGGCTGTAGTCGATGGTCGCCCAGGCACCGTTGGCCTTGGCCAGTGCGGCTTTCTCCGCCGAGCTCACCGTGCCGATCAACTTCACGCCCAACGCCTTGGCCCATTGGCAAGCCAAAGAGCCGACACCACCGGCGGCGGCGTGGAACAGGATGGTTTCGCCACCCTTGAGTTCATAAGTCTGGCGCAGCAGGTATTGCACGGTCAGGCCCTTGAGCATCACGCCCGCCGCTTGTTCGAAGCTGATGGCCTCCGGCAGTTTCACCAGATTGGCCTCGGGCAAGACGTGAAGCTCGCTGTAGGCGCCCAACGGGCCGCTGCCATACGCCACGCGGTCACCGACCTTGAACCGGGTCACGTCGCTGCCGATCGCTTCGACCACGCCTGCGCCTTCCGC
This sequence comes from Pseudomonas sp. C32, assembly GCF_030417915.1. Taxonomy (NCBI): domain Bacteria; kingdom Pseudomonadati; phylum Pseudomonadota; class Gammaproteobacteria; order Pseudomonadales; family Pseudomonadaceae; genus Pseudomonas; species Pseudomonas sp. C32. The sequence continues at coordinate 135,700 of NZ_JAUHUK010000009.1, forward strand.
GCCCAAACCCGAAGGCAGGGCTGGAGGTGGGTAGAGACCGCTGCGGTAATAGGTGTCGATGAAGTTCAGACCGATGGCCTTGTTGGCCACACGCACGTCCTTCGGACCTGGCTCGGCAGGCTGGTAATCCACATATTCGAGCACTTCTGGGCCGCCATGGGCGCGGAACTGGATACGCTTTGCCATCTGTTCTCTCCTGAGGTCGTGTTACCAAGCGCCCTATCGGACTCCGAAGCTTGATCTTCGTCAACTGCGAAGGGGTAACTTGCGGTGTTATGCTACGCGCCCATTTGCGCAGGCTGAGCTCCGATGGAGCGCCGCGTAGCTTTGCCCGATTCAAGGTGATGACATGACGACCCGCACCGAGGCCGTAAAGGCCTATTTGCTCGACCTGCAAGACCGTATTTGTGCTGCCCTGGAAGCCGAAGACGGTGGCACGCGCTTCGTTGAAGATGCCTGGACCCGGCCTGCCGGCGGTGGCGGTCGTACCCGCGTGATTGAAAACGGGGCGTTGATTGAAAAGGGCGGCGTCAACTTTTCCCACGTTTTCGGCAGCGGTCTCCCACCGTCCGCCAGCGCCCACCGCCCGGAACTGGCCGGCCGTGGCTTCGAGGCCCTGGGCGTGTCGCTGGTGATTCACCCGCACAATCCGCATGTGCCGACGTCCCACGCCAACGTGCGTTTCTTCATCGCTGAAAAAGAAGGCGAAGAGCCGGTCTGGTGGTTCGGCGGCGGCTTCGACCTGACCCCGTATTACGGCAATGAAGAAGACTGCATCCACTGGCACCGCATCGCCGAGCAGGCCTGCGCGCCGTTCGGTGCGGATGTCTACCCGCGTTACAAGGCCTGGTGCGACAGCTACTTCCACATCAAGCATCGTCACGAACCCCGGGGTATCGGCGGCTTGTTCTTCGATGACCTGAACGAGTGGGACTTCGACACCAGCTTTGCCTTCATGCGCGCTATCGGCGATGCGTACATCGACGCCTACCTGCCGATCGTGCAGCGCCGCAAGAACGACACGTACACCGAAAAACAGCGGGAATTCCAGGAGTTCCGCCGTGGGCGCTATGTCGAGTTCAACCTGGTTTATGACCGTGGCACGCTGTTCGGCCTGCAATCGGGCGGGCGTACCGAATCGATCTTGATGTCGCTGCCGCCGCACGTGCGCTGGGGTTACGACTGGAAAGCCGAGCCTGGCAGCGAAGAAGCGCGTCTGACCGAGTACTTTCTGCAAGACCGCGATTGGTTGGCCAAAGGCTGACATCAAGGTTTTGGTTTACGTCGTCGAGGCTGCGAACAAGATCGCAGCCTTCGGCCGCTCCTACGGGTGAGGGTGTGTAGATGGATCGTTACGTCGTATTCGGTAACCCGATTGGCCACAGCAAGTCGCCGCTGATCCATCGCCTGTTCGCTGAACAGACTGCGCAGCAGCTCGACTACAGCACGTTGCTGGCGCCCCTGGACGACTTTTCCACCTGCGCCCGCACCTTTTTCCTCGAAGGTCGCGGGGCGAACGTGACGGTGCCGTTCAAGGAAGAGGCCTATCGATTGGCTAACACCCTGACGGCGCGGGCGCAGCGGGCAGGCGCGGTGAATACCCTGAGCAAACTGGCGGATGGCAGTCTGTTGGGTGACAACACCGATGGCGCCGGGCTGGTGCGGGATTTGACGGTCAACCTGGGTTTCAGCCTCAAGGGCAAACGTATCCTGTTGCTCGGTGCGGGTGGTGCGGTGCGCGGCGCGTTGGAACCGTTGCTGGCCGAGCAGCCGGCATCGGTGATCATCGCCAACCGCACGGTGGAAAAAGCCGAGTTGCTGGCCGAGCTGTTTGCCGATCTGGGGCCGGTGGCGGCCAGCGGATTTGACTGGTTGCGCGAGTCGGTGGACCTGATCATCAACGCGACATCCGCCAGCCTGACCGGTGACGTGCCGCCGATTGCCAGCAGTCTGATCGAACCGGGCAAGACCGTGTGCTACGACATGATGTACGGAAAAGAGCCGACCTCGTTCTGCCGTTGGGCCAGTGAACACGGTGCGGCGGTGGCGATGGATGGGTTGGGGATGCTCGCCGAGCAAGCGGCGGAAGCGTTCTTCCTGTGGCGCGGCGTGCGTCCGGACACGGCGCCGGTGCTGGCTGAACTTCGCCGGCAGTTGGCCTTGTAGATTTCTCTGATCAGACAGGTTTTCCGTGGCGAGGGAGCTTGCTCCCGCTGGGCTGCGCAGCGGCCCTAAAACCTGCTATGCCATGTATCAGGCAGAATGCGTAAACCAATTGCGGGCGCTTCGCACCCGAGCGGGAGCAAGCTCCCTCGCCACAGGGTTGATTGGTGCTTTCAATAGAAGGTGTTCAGTCTTCAAACCGGATCGGGCATTTCTCCGCGCCTTCCAGCTTCCTCAACTCTTCCACCACCTGCGGCCGCGCCCGGCGCAAGGTCAGGCTACGATCCTGGCGCAGCAATCGCCGCGCTTCCTGATGCAGCATTTCCACGCCTGAATAATCGATGAAGTTGATCTGCTGTGCCTCGATCACCACCCGCGCGCCGTGCATCCGTTGCAGGCGCACTTGCAGGTAATGGCTGGCGCCGAAGAAGATCGAGCCGCCGACCCGCAGGATGTCTTCTTCACCGTTGCGCCAATGCTGCACCCGCGGTTGCGAAGTGCGCTTGAGGTAGAAGAACAGCGACGCCAGCACGCCAGCGTAAATAGCGGTCTGCAACTCCAGCAGCAACGTGGCGAGGCAGGTCAGCGCCATCACCAGAAACTCGGCGCGGCTGACGCGCAACAACGCACGAATGCCGCGATGATCGACCAGACCCCAGGCGATCAACAGAATGCTGCCGGCCATGGCCGGGATCGGAATGTGCGCGATCAACTGGGCGCCAAAGATCGCAAACAGTGCCACCCACAACGCCGAAAAAATCCCGGCCAGCGGAGAGCAGGCTCCCGCTTCGTAGCTCAGGCCCGAGCGGGTGAATGACCCGGCCGACAGCGACCCGGAAAAAAACGCCCCGACGATGTTGGATAAGCCTTGAGCGCGGATTTCCTGATTAGCGTCGAGTAGCTGCTGAGAGCGTGCGGAAATCGAGCGGGCAATCGACAGACTGGTCACCAACGCCAGCATGCCCACCGCCACCGCACTGGGTAGCAGGCGCAGGATCAGATCGAGGTCCAGCGGCAACGGGCTGAAGGGCGGCAACTGACCGACAAACGCACTGACCAATTGCACATGCCCAAACATCGATGGCCAAAGCCAGACCAGCAATGCGCCCAGGACCAGCGTGATCAACAGCGTCGGCCAGCGCGGTAACCACAGTTTCAGGATCACCCCCACGATCACGGTCGCCAACCCCAGGGCCAGCGAGGGCTTGTCCACTTCGCCGAGGTGTTTACACAGCAGGATAAAGCTGTCCAGCGCGGTGGCCTGGCTCGGCAAATCCAGCCCTAGCAGGTTGGGCAATTGGCCGATGGCAATCACCACGGCGGCGCCAAGGGTGAAACCGAGTACCACCGAGTGCGAGACGAAGTTCACCAGCGCGCCAAAGCGCAGCAGCCCCAGCAACCATTGGAAAACACCGGCCAGGAATGTCAGCAGCAGGATCAGCGTGACGTAGTCCTGCGAGGCCGGAACGGCCAGAGGACTGACGCTGGCGTACAGGACAATGGAGATGGCCGCTGTAGGACCGCAGATCAAATGCCACGACGAGCCCCACAGGCACGCGATCAAAACCGGGATGATCGCAGCGTATAAGCCGTATTCCGGTGGGAGACCGGCAATCAGCGCGTAGGCGATGGATTGCGGCAACGCGAGAATCGCGCCGCTGAGGCCGACGATCAGGTCACGCCCGACGCTGGCGCGGGTTTGCCGGGGCAACCAGGTAAGGAAGGGGAAGAGTGAATGGCGGCTTGGCAGGGCCATGGGGCCTCTCGGGTTGGGTTTGGCGCAAGGGTAGCAGGACCACGCAATCATTGTGGCGAGGGAGCTTGCTGTGGCGAGGGGGCTTGCCCCCGTCCGATTGCGGAGCAATCGTAAAACCTTTGCATGCGGTGGACCTGATAAACCTGATGCAATGGTTTTGGGACCGCTGCGCGGTCCAGCGGGAGCAAGCTCCCTCGCCACAAAGGCACCTCCACGAAGGCTCTTTCACAGAGGCACTTATAGTTTGGCTTTGACCGCCGGCAACGCATCCTTGCCATCCAAGGTCTTGACCCCATCCAGCCACTTATCCAGCACCGCCGGGTTGGCCTTGATCCATGCCTTGGCGGCATCCGCGTTGCTGACTTTTTTGTTCACCACCTCGGACATGATGCTGTTCTCCATCTCCTGAGTGAAACTCAGGTTGGTCAGCAACTTGCCGACATTCGGGCAGGCCTGTGCGTAACCTTTGCGGGTCAGGGTGTAGACGCTGCCGGTGTCGCCGAAGTATTTCTCGCCACCCTTCAGATAATGCATTTTCAGCTGCACGTTCATTGGGTGCGGGGTCCAGCCGAGGAAGGTTACGAACTTCTGTTTTTTCACCGCTCGGGATACTTCCGCCAGCATCGCCTGCTCGCTGGACTCGACCAGTTTCCACTGGCCCATGTCGAAGTCGTTCTTCTTGATGATCTCTTGCAGCGAAAGGTTCGCCGGCGCGCCGGAGCCGATGCCGTAGATCTTCTTGTCGAATTTGTCCGCGTACTTGTTCAGGTCGGCAAAGTTATGCACACCGGCGTCCCAAACGTAATCCGGAACCGCAAGCGTGAACTCGGTGCCATCGAGGTTTTTCGCCAGTTGCGTGACATCGCCGGTCGCCACGAACTTGTCGTAGAAACCCTGCTGCGCCGGCATCCAGTTACCCAGGAACACATCCACCTGGCCGTCCTTCAACCCGCCAAAGGTGATCGGCACCGCGAGGGTATCGACCTTGGCCTTGTAGCCCATGCCATCCAGCAGAAACCCGGTGATGGCGTTGGTCGCGGCGATGTCGCTCCAGCCCGGGTCGGCCATCTTCACCGTCTCGCAGCTCTGATCGGCAAACGCCGATGCGCTGCCCAGTGCCAGGAGCCCGACCGTCAGTACTGTGGATAACTTTTGCATGGGCTTCCCCTTAACATTATTGGTTTTGGCAGGGTTGTGGATAACGTGCTTTACGTTCCAGATCGTCGAGGTCGATGTGGTTGCGCATGTATTGCTGACTGGCGTCCACCAGCGGCTGGTGATCCCAGCTCTTCAGCTTGCCGATCGTCAGGGCGTCGGCCACGAAACGCCGACGTCGCTGGCTCGCGAGCACTTGTTGGTGGATCGTCGGGATGTCCCACTTGGCCCGCGCTTCGGTGAGAAAATCTTCGAAAAGTTGGCGATGTTGTGGCGATTGGCTGAGTTCTTCAATTTCACGCGGGTCATTTTGCACATCGAAAAGCAGGCAAGGGTCGTCTTCGCTGTAGATAAACTTGTAGGCGCCACGGCGGATCATCATCAACGGGCTGATCGTGCCTTCGGCCATGTATTCGCCGAACACTTCGTCGTGACCGCCCTGCCCTTGCAGGTGCGGGACCAGCGAGCGGCCATCGAGTGGCAAGCCTGGCTCCAGCGAGCCTCCGGCCAGTTCGACGAAGGTTGGCAGCAAGTCGGCGGTGGATACCGAAGCACTGACTCGACCGGCACCGAAATGCCCCGGCGCACTGATCAACAGAGGTACGCGGGCGGCCATTTCGTACCAGTGCATTTTGTACCAGAGCCCGCGTTCGCCGAGCATGTCGCCGTGGTCCCCGGAAAACACGATGATAGTGTCCTCGATTAGCCCGGTTTCATCGAGGGTTTGCAGGAGTTTGCCGACGTTGCTGTCGATATAGCTGCACGCGCCGAAATACGCACGGCGAGCGACTCGGATCTTATCCACAGGCAGCGGCTTGTCCCACAGGTCGTAGACCTTGAGCAAACGCTGGGAATGCGGGTCGAGGTCATGCGGGTCCGGCGTTGTAGGCAACGGGATATCAGCATCGTCGTACAGATCCCAAAATGCCTTGGGAATCGTGTACGGGTCGTGGGGGTGGGTCATCGACACGGTCAGGCAGAACGGCTGATCGCCGTCTTCGCGAATGTGATCGAACAAATACTGTTGAGCCTTGAACACCACCTCTTCGTCGAAATCCAGCTGATTGGTGCGTACGCATGGTCCGGCTTGCAGCACCGACGACATGTTGTGATACCAGGTCGGACGTACATCCGGTTCATCCCAGTTCACCGCCCAACCGTAATCGGCCGGGTAAATGTCACTGGTCAGGCGTTCTTCGTAGCCGTGCAACTGATCGGGACCGCAAAAGTGCATCTTTCCCGACAACGCGGTGCGGTAGCCGAGGCGACGCAGGTAGTGGGCATAGGTCGGTACATCGGCAGGGAAATCGGCCGCGTTGTCGTAGGCGCCAATCTTGCTCGGTAACTGGCCACTGACCAGGGTGAAGCGCGACGGCGCGCACAACGGGCTGTTGCAGTAAGCGGAGTCAAACACCACGCCTCCGGCGGCGAGGCGGCTCAAATTAGGCAGTTTGATAGGCGAAGGGCCATAGAACGGCAACATTGGCGCGGCCATTTGATCGGCCATGATGAAAAGAATGTTCTTGCGCTTCATGTGATCGCGGCATTCCATAGTGAATGTTTATGCGAGAGTGCTGGGATCGAGGATGTAACCCATGCACTTTGCGGTAAAGCCCATGCGCGGCAATGACTAGGATAAGCACAGCTTATGTATGACGCCCTCGGTGACCTGTCTCTGGATTTGCTCCGCGCCTTTGAAGCGGCGGCTCGCCAGCGCAGCTTTACCGCTGCCGCCAATGAACTTGGAACCACGCAACCGGCCATCAGCCAGCAGATCAAACGCCTGGAAGAACAGTTGGCGACGCGTTTGTTCGACCGCATTTATCGCGGCATCGAACTGACTGAGGCGGGAATGATCCTGTTCGAGCAAGTTCAGCTGGGTTTGCAGAACATAGACGCAGGATTGAGCGCGATCAGCTCACAGCAACAGCATGAAGTGCTGCAAGTCGCGACCGACTTTGCGTTCGCCGCTTATTGGCTGATGCCGCGCCTGCACCGTTTTCACGCGGCCAATCCTCAGGTGGACGTGAGCCTGGTCACCAGTGAACGCAGCCACAACATGCTGCGCACGGATATCGACGTGGCAGTGCTGTTTGGCGATGGTCGTTTCAAGCAAGGCGAAAGCCATTGGCTGTTCAGCGAAGAAGTGTTTCCGGTGTGCAGCCCGCAATTGTTGATTGATCGTCCACTGCCTCTGCCGGCCCAATCCTTGTTGGAGTTTCCGCTGCTGCACCTGCGCGGTGAGAACAGCAGCAACTGGTTCGACTGGAGCGGCGTGTTCCGCGAACTGGGGATTACGTCACCGCCAGCCCCTGGGCAGTTGCGCTTCGATAACTACACCTTGCTGATTCAGGCTGCGATTGGCGGTCAGGGCGTGGCCATTGGCTGGCGGCACCTTGTGGATAACTTGCTGGTGCAGGGATTGTTGTGTCGACCGATTGCCGAGACGGCGATGTCCAGGCTTGGATATTACGTGGTACTGCCCCAGCGCAAACGGCGTGGGGCGTTGATTCAGCAATTCGTGGATTGGTTGATGGCCGAGCAGGCCAGCAGTGCGCAATCGCTGACAGGGCTGTCGTTTCCTTCGATTGCCGTTTGAACGTTAAAAGATCGCCCGAGCGCGGACCGAGCCTTCGGCAGCGCCTACCCAGGTTTACCGTGGCGTAACCGCCACAAAGTTCACATGTTCACCAACGTGCAGATTCAGCTGCAATTCATCGGCAATCCCCACGGCTACCCGGTTCAGTCGCTCCAGGGTTTCTGCCAGGCCTGGTTCCAGGCTGCTGCTGATGTGGGTGAAATGCTCGATACCGAGCCCTGCGACCGCCCACGGCGCGTTCACCATTGTCCACCGCAACGGGCTGCTTTGCAGGGCCTCGCGAATTTCTTCGGCAGCATGCAATTGCAATTGGTCTTCGGCCTCCGGGTCATCCAGAACATCGAAATCGCCCACTAGAAATAACCGCGCAATGCCCGCCGCCTGCATGCCGTCAATCAACGCGTCCACCGCGAGCACCTGTTCGACCGGGCCGGGCACGAAGGTTTTCTCCACCGATTCGCTGTTGAACGGCAAACCTGGTGCGCCCAGCAGGCAGACGACCACAGAGCTGCCCGCCACGCTTTGTTTCACTCGTTTTGCGTCGAACAGATCGCCGGCCTTGGTGCGCAAACCGGGGCGCGGTGCGAGCGCGGTCAGGTCATCGAGGATGGCGATCACTTCATGTTGGCGGTGCAGCATTTCAGCCATCAGCGCACTGCCCAGGCTACTCATGGCACCATAAAGCACCACTTTCACCACCGGGGTTTCGGCATTTTTCATGCTGAGCTCCATTCTTTCCTGCCTATATGGCGTGTGACTCGCAGGAAACGGTGAGGGTTCGACCCGCTTCAGAGGGATTTCCATGCATCAGATCAAGGGCTATCACGCTCACGTGTATTTCGACGCCAATACGATCAATCAGGCGCGCACCTTGTGTGAGCTGGCGGCGCAGTTGTTCCCCCTGAAAATGGGCCGCGTGCATGAGCGCCCGGTCGGCCCGCACCCGGACTGGAGTTGCCAACTGGCATTCGGTCCGGAACTGATCGGCGAGGTGTTGCCGTGGCTGGCGCTCAATCGCAAAGGCTTGGTGGTGTTTCTGCACCCGGACACCGGCGACGATCTGTTGGACCACACCGAGCACGCGATCTGGATGGGCGCGATGTGCCCGCTCGACCTGTCTGCTTTTTGATCAGAGGGTTTCTTCTGGCTCGCCGGGCAAGTGATCCAGGTAGTCACGATGCCGCCGCTGACCCGACGGCAGATCGAGCAATGACTGACCGCTCTCCTACGGTTGTGATCAGTGCGCTTACGCCATGCCCCAACCCGACGACCGGCTGTAATTCCGCTCAACGCTTTCATCGCCGAAAGCTGGCTGAAAGCTTCCCCGATTAGGATCGCCCTCACTACCGGCAACAGACCGGTCGGCCAATGCCAGTGTTTTATCGCTCGCACAGCCCATTTAACAACAACAATGGTGACCCTGATGTCCTTTACTACCCGCCGCTTCGCTGCAACTCCGCCCGTACGTCTCGTGCTTCCCGTTCTGCGCTGATCCCCGCGATCCGCCCATTCCCTAGCCGCGCTACGCCTGGAGTATTCCCATGCTGACTTTCCTTGGCTTCGCCATGGTCATCACGTTCATGTTCCTGATCATGACCAAGCGCCTGTCCGCGCTGATCGCCCTGATCCTTATTCCAATCATCTTCGCCCTGTTCGGCGGCTTCGGTCCGAAAATCGGCCCGATGATGCTCGAAGGCATCACCAAACTTGCGCCGACCGGCGTGATGCTGATGTTCGCGATTCTGTACTTCGCCCTGATGATTGACTCCGGCCTGTTCGACCCGGCCGTGCGCAAGATTCTCAAAATGGTCAAGGGCGACCCGCTGAAGGTTTCGGTCGGCACCGCCGTGCTGGCGCTCGTCGTTTCCCTCGATGGTGACGGCGCGACCACTTACATGATCTGCGTGGCCGCCATGCTGCCGCTCTACAGCCGTATCGGCATGAGCCCGCGGATCATGGCCGGCCTGATCATCCTCGCCGGTGGCGTGATGAACATGACCCCATGGGGTGGCCCGACCGCCCGTGCGGCCAGTGCACTGCACGTGGACCCGTCCGACATCTTCGTGCCAATGATCCCGGCCATGGCCGCTGGTGTGATGGCGATCCTGGCCATTGCTTACTTCTACGGCAAACGTGAGCGTGCGCGCCTGGGCGAACTGCACCTGGTGGGCGATGAAGTCGACCACAGCGAAATCAGCGTGTCGCAGTTCCCGGATGCCCGTCGTCCGAAACTGATCTGGTTCAACGGCGCCCTGACCCTGGGCCTGATGTGCACCCTGGTTGCTGGCCTGCTGCCGTTGCCGGTGCTGTTCATGGTGGCGTTCAGTATTGCGATGATCGTCAACTACCCTTGCCTGCAACAACAGAAGGATCGCGTTGCGGCCCACGCCGGCAGCGTGCTGGCGGTGGTCGGTCTGATCTTTGCGGCGGGCATCTTCACCGGTATCCTGTCGGGCACCGGCATGGTCGATGCCATGTCGAAAAGCTTGCTGGCGGTGATTCCGGACTTTCTCGGCCCGTACCTGGCGGTGATTACCGCGCTGGTGAGCATGCCGTTCACGTTCTTCATGTCGAACGATGCATTTTATTACGGCGTGTTACCGGTACTTGCCGAAGCCGCCAGCCATTACGGTATAACCGCGGTGGAAATGGCGCGTGCCTCGATCGTCGGTCAGCCCGTCCACCTGTTGAGCCCGCTGGTACCATCGACTTACCTGTTGGTGGCTTTGGCCGGCATCGACTTCGGTGACCACCAGCGCTTCACCCTGAAGTGGGCAGTGCTGGTTTGTATCTGCATACTGATTGCTGCGCTGCTGTTGGGGACTTTCCCGATGTTCAGCACTCTATAAGCCCAAGACTCGCCACTTCGGGTCCAGGCTCCGTGATAAGAAGCCGGGCCCGTTTTGGTTTAAACAATCGCTCAAAGGAATACACATGGAATGGCTGACCAACCCTGAAATCTGGGTTGCCTTCTTCACCCTGACCGCCCTGGAAATAGTCCTGGGTATCGATAACATCATCATGATTTCGATCCTGGTCAGCCGCATGCCCAAGCACATGCAGGCGCGCACCCGGATTTTCGGTCTGGCGCTGGCCATGATCACGCGAATCCTGCTGCTGCTGTCGATCACCTGGGTCATGCGCCTGACGACCGACCTGTTCGAAGTGTTCGGCCAGGGTATTTCCGGGCGTGACCTGATCCTGTTCTTCGGTGGCCTGTTCCTGTTGTGGAAGAGCTCGCAAGAGATGTACCACGCGCTGGAAGGTGAAGACGAAACCAACGATACGCCGGGCGGCAAGGGCGGCAACTTCCTCTACACCATCGTCCAGATCGCGATCATCGACATCGTGTTCTCGCTGGACTCGGTGATTACCGCGGTCGGCATGGTTTCCCATGTTCCGGTCATGGTCGCGGCGATCATCGTGGCGGTGCTGGTGATGATGCTGGCTTCGGGCAAGATCAGCGAATTCATCGAAAGGCACCCGTCGCTGAAAATGCTGGCGCTGTCGTTCCTGCTGATCGTCGGTACCGTGCTGATTGCCGATTCCCTGGGCGTGCATGTGCCAAAAGGCTACGTCTACTTCGCCATGGCGTTCTCGCTGGCGGTTGAAGCGATCAACATCAAGATGCGCTCTTCCATCGCGAAAAAGCGCAAGCAGAAGGATCCGGTAAAACTGCGCAAGGATATTCCGGGGCAGTAACCCTGTGGCAACGAAGCTCTCTGAAAGATGAGCTTTTGTGGCGAGGGAGCTTGCTCCCGCTCGGCTGCGCAGCAGTCGTGAACCATTGCATGCGGTATGTCTGACAAATTGCATGCAATGGTTTCAGGGGCGCTTCGCGACCCAACGGGAGCAAGCTCCCTCGCCACAGTCCTTCGGTGGTTATCAGGACGTGCGAAAAAGGAGCCATCGCAGGCTCCTTTTTTATGGCCCGCATAAATCTCATTTCATGACAGTTCTGTTTCAATCCCTTCTTTAGCTATGCGATGCTGGCGCTCAGTCCGTTAGCCAACTACAGCTTAAGTACCAGAACGTAAAACGTCGCGCGGTACCGTCAATTTGCTCCTTTGGGGCGCTACACCACAGGGGGTCTGTATGCTCACCCTGCTCAATCTGCTTTCCGCCGTGGCCCTGTTGATCTGGGGCACGCACATCGTCCGAACCGGCATCCTGCGGGTCTACGGCACCAACTTGCGTCATGTCATCAGCCATAATATGACCAACCGCTGGCTGGCTTTCCTCTCCGGCATCGCCGTGACGGCGATGGTCCAGAGCAGCAATGCCACCGCCATGCTGGTCACCTCGTTTGTCGGCCAGGGCCTGATGGCGCTGACCCCGGCGCTGGTCACCATGCTCGGTGCGGATGTCGGTACGGCGCTGATGGCGCGGGTGCTGACGTTCGATCTGTCGTGGTTGTCGCCGCTGCTGATTTTTGTCGGGGTGATTTTCTTTCTGTCCCGCAAGCAGACCCGACTCGGGCAGATGGGCCGTGTCGCCATTGGCTTGGGGCTGATCATTCTGGCGCTGCAACTGATTGTCGAAGCAGCGCACCCGATTACCCATGCCAAAGGGGTGAAGGTGATTTTCGCCTCGCTGACCGGCGACATCTTGCTCGACGCCCTGGTCGGCGCGCTGTTCGCGATGATTTCCTACTCCAGCCTGGCGGCCGTCCTGCTCACCGCGACGCTGGCTGGCGCCAATGTGATCAGCCTGCCAGTGGCCATCGGGCTAGTGATCGGCGCCAATATCGGCAGCGGCGTGCTCGCCTTCCTCAGCACCAGCATGCAGAACGCCGCCGGGCGCCAAGTGGCATTGGGCAGCCTGCTGTACAAACTGATTGGTCTTGTATTGATCATCCCGGTACTCGGTCCGTTGGTGCGCTGGCTCGATGGCCTCGACTTCAGCCCGCAGGAACTGGTGATTGGCTTCCACTTGCTCTACAACACCGTGCGCTGTCTGATCCTGTTGCCCACCGCCGCGCCGATGGCCAGGTTTTGTGCCTGGGTGTTGCCGGAGCGCCCAGTGGCCAACGGCATGGCTAAACCCCGGCACCTCGACCCGACGGCGCTGGTGACGCCGGGTTTGGCACTGGCCAACGCGGCCCGGGAAACCCTGCGCATGGGCGACCTGATCGACAGCATGCTCGAAGCCATGCTCGACGTTTTGCAGGGCAAGCAAACTGCCGTCACCCAGGAGATGCGCCGTCTGACCGACGATGTCGAAGCGCTCTACAGCGCGATCAAACTGTATCTGGCGCAAATGCCTCGGGAAGATCTCAGTGATCAGGACAGCCGGCGCTGGGCGGAAATCATCGAGCTGGCGATCAACCTGAAACTGGCCAGCGACTTGATCGAACGCATGCTGCGCAAGGTCCAGCAGCAGAAAACCTCGCAGCGTCGGTCGTTTTCCGAAGTCGGGCTGGACGAATTGACCGTGCTGCAAACTCAGTTGATTTCCAACTTGCGGCTTGGGATGTCGGTATTTCTCAGCGGTGATCCGGAAAGCGCGCGCCAGCTGGTGCGTGAAAAACGTCGTTTTCGCGCACAGGAACGCCGTCTGGCCCACGCTCATGTCAGCCGTTTGCAACGTAAGATCGTGCAAAGTATCGAAACCAGTTCGTTGCACCTGGAGTTGATTGCCGACATGAAGCGCCTGAACTCGCTGTTTTGCAGCAGTGCCTATGTGGTGCTGGAAACGCACGACACCGGTGCGCTGGTGGTCGACGATTTGGCGGACATCACGCATTCTCCCTGAACGTCCACAGTGGCCTGAAGTCTGTTGAATTCACGCAAGCCGTATGGAAGCTCGTTATGCGTTGTCTGTTGTTCGCCTGTCTGTTGCTGGGTTCTTTTCCTTCGTTTGCCCTGGATCGCTTCCAGGTCGAGGGCTACACGCTGCGCAACGGTTTGCAGTTGCTGCTCAAACCCGGCACTGAGCGCGGGCACGTGGCGATCCGCCTGGTGGTCGGCGTGGGCCTGGATGATTTCAGCTGCGATGAAAAAGAGCTGCCGCATTTGCTCGAACATTTGCTGTTCAGCGGCATCGATGCCAGTGGCGAAGGTGGCCTGGAAGAACGCATGCAGGCGCTGGGCGGTGAGTGGAACGCCTTCACCAGCAACGCCGACACCACGTTTGTGATCGAAGCCCCGGCGAAGAACCAGCGCAAGGTGCTCGACCTGTTGCTGGCGCTGCTGACCCAGACCCGCTTCGACGACAACGCCATCAACGCCGCCAAGCAAGTGGTCGAGCGCGAGGATGGCGGGCACTACACGCACCTGCAACGCTGGCTCGATCGCCAGGACCTGGGCCACACCGCCAGCAACCAGCTGGCCGTGGAACTGGGCCTCAAATGCCCCGAGCGGGCGCAGGTCGATCACCTGACCCGCGAACAGCTGGAGCGTGTGCGCAAGGCCTGGTATGCGCCGAACAACATGACCCTGATCGTGGTCGGCGACCTCGACAAGTTGCTGCCGGCCTATCTGGATCGCACCTACGGCGCTCTCGACGCGATCAACCCCAGCGAACATCCGCCGCTGCCGCAAATCCAGGCCAGCGCTGCCCATGAGCGCACCCTGACGCGCGGGTTCGTGGGCGATGGCGCCAAGTTGCACTGGTTGGTGCCGGAGCCGGTGCTGCAGGATCAGCACGACGAAACCTTCGACCTGCTCAAGGATTACCTCGACTGGGCGCTCTATCGCCAGTTGCGCCTGGCGCACAGCTTGTCCTATGGACCGTGGGCCGAGCGCGAGGTGTTCGGTGGCGTCGGCTTCATGAGCCTCAATGCCGACCTGGAGCGCGAGGATGTGGCCGAAGCCGAACAGGTGCTGGAGGAGTTGAAAGCCCAATTACTCAAGGATGGTCTCAACGCCGAGACCTTCAACCGCCTCAAGCAGGCCGCCATTGCCCGCCAGGCCTGGGCCGTGCAGGGCAATAGCGCACTGGCCGATTACTACTGGAGCGCCATTGGCGACTACGAGGACGACCGTTTCGCCAACCCGGCCAGGGAACTGCAAGCGGTGTCGTTGCAAGAGGCGAACAAGGCGATGCGCGAATTGCTCTTGCAGCCGGGGTATCTGCGGGTCGAGAAGCCTTTGTTGAGTGATGATCAATTGGTGTGGACGATTGCCGGGGTGTTGGGGTTGATCGTCTTGATGTTGGTGGGCTGGCGGGTTCAGCGCAGAAAATAAGTGCATACACATTGTGGCGAGGGAGCTTGCTCCCGCTCGGCTGCGCAGCAGTCGTCAAATGGCATGCGAGGTATTTCTGACGGTAGCCGTTGACGGGTAAGGGGGCGCTTCGCACCCCAGCGAGAGCAAGCTCCCTCGCCACAATTGCACCTATGTCCGTTCGCCGGGATTTATGTTCGGTCAGGCTGACCGGGACCCTCGCCACAGGGGCGCGCCAGCGGTACCCTGTCGAGGATTTTCCCCACGACTACTGTGAAACGCCGAATGCCGAACCTGACCCTTTTCTTACAGCGCATCCTCGAATTGATGAAGCGTTATCCGGGGGTCATTGCGCTCGGTGGTTTTGTCTCCGGGGTCGGTAGCTTCATTCTGGTCGACCGCCAGCAAGGCCTGGCGAGCTGGATCACCACCATCATGCTGATCAGCTGGATCTGGCTGATGCTGGAAAACAGCCTGACCAAGCTGTTCACGCGCATCTTCAAGCGTGAGATCCCGCAGCCGCTGTTGCGTTACGCGACGCAGATGATCCATCAGGAAAGCCTGTTCTTCGTCCTGCCGTTCTTTTTCATCACCACGACCTGGAACAGCGGCCAGTTGTTTTTCACCGGCCTGTTGAGCATCGCGGCACTCATTTCGATCATCGACCCGCTCTACTACAAGTGGCTGGCCCCGCGGCGCTGGGCGTTCCTGGCGCTGCACACCCTGACCCTGTTTGCCGCCCTGCTCACGGCGTTGCCGGTGATCATGCACCTGACCACGTCGCAGAGTTTCAAATGGGCGCTGGGCATCGCCGTGCTGTTGTCGTTCCCGAGCCTGGCGTCGATTTTCCCGATCCGCACCGTGCGCAACGCCCTGGCGATCCTGATTATCACCGTGGGCATCGGCGGCGTCGGCTGGGTGTTGCGTTCATGGGTGCCGCCGGCCACGTTGTGGATGACCGACGTGGCCATCAGCACGCAAATGCAGGACCGCATCCCTGGCGCCAGCCTCGACGAAGTCAGCGTCGAGCAGATCCGCGGTGGCGGGCTTTATGCGTACACCGCGATCAACGCCCCGCGTGGCCTGGACGAGCGGATTTACCATGTGTGGAAATTCAACGGCAAAGAGGTCGATCGCATCCCGCTGGATATCCATGGCGGGCGCAAGGAAGGTTACCGGGCGTGGACCCACAAGCAGAATTTCCCCGGCAATCCGGCCGGTAAATGGCAGGTCCGGGTGTTGACCGAAGACGGCCAGTTGATCGGCGTACTGCGCTTCGTCGTCACGGACAGCACAGCGATCAAAGAAAAGTAACCGGGTTCGTGCTATTACGTAGATCTGCCTGATAGCCGAACAAGCAAGGAGCTTATGACCAGCAGCTCAATGGCCGGCGATGCCCGACTGGATACTTCGCTCACCCCTGCATGGTTGCGGGTGACGGGCGACTGGACGCTTGCCCACTACGCCGACCTCAAGCAGCTGAGCGAAAAACTCCGCGGCCAGTATGACACCGATACCCAGATCGATCTCAACGGTCTTGGCACCCTCGATACGGCGGGCGCCTCGTTGTTGGTGGAACTGCTGGGTTCCGAGCGCATCGGCCGCTCTGCCCAGCATCCCGATTGCACCCTTTCTTCCGCTGATCGCGCGTTGCTGCAAACGGTGTACTGCTCGCTGACCGACT
The DNA here is from genome assembly GCF_030417915.1 of Pseudomonas sp. C32. Classification (NCBI taxonomy): domain Bacteria; kingdom Pseudomonadati; phylum Pseudomonadota; class Gammaproteobacteria; order Pseudomonadales; family Pseudomonadaceae; genus Pseudomonas; species Pseudomonas sp. C32. The sequence goes on from NZ_JAUHUK010000009.1 coordinate 152,223, forward strand.
TCTGCGTTCCGGTCAAAGAACCGGAAATCAGCGTCAGCATTCAATTGCTCACCCGCATCGGCCGCGCCGTGGACACCGTCTGGCAAGACACCCTGCAACTGCTGGGCTTCGTCGGCCTGATCATCGAAACCATCGCCCGCGGCCTGTTCCGTCCCAAGTGCTGGCGCATTACACCGATGGTTTCGCACATCGAACAAACGGGCCTGGACGCCGCGCCCATCGTGGCCCTGCTGACCTTTCTGGTCGGTGCCGTGGTGGCGTTTCTCGGGGCGACGGTGCTGGCGACGTTCGGCGCCAGCGTGTTTACCGTGGACCTTGTGGGGTTTGCCTTCCTGCGCGAATTCGGTGTGTTGCTGACCGCGATCCTGATGGCCGGGCGAACCGCCAGTTCGTTCACGGCGCAGATCGGCTCGATGAAGGCCAACGAGGAAATCGACGCCATCCGCACCCTGGGTCTCGATCCGATGGAGTTGCTGGTGGTGCCGCGTGTGTTGGCCCTGCTGGTTGCGCTGCCGATGCTGACCTTTCTGGCGATGATTTCGGGGATTATCGGTGGCGCCGTGGTCTGCGCGGTGTCGCTGGATATTTCGCCAGCGATGTTCCTGTCGCTGCTGCAATCGGACATCGGTGTTCAGCACTTTCTGGTGGGCATGGTCAAAGCGCCGCTCTTCGCCTTCCTGATCGCCGCCATCGGTTGCCTCGAAGGCTTCAAGGTCAGCGGCAGCGCTGAATCCGTGGGTGCCCACACCACGTCGAGTGTGGTGCAGTCGATTTTCGTGGTGATCGTGCTCGACGCGGTGGCTGCGCTGTTTTTCATGGAGATGGGCTGGTGAGTCGTGAACCCCGAGCGCCCTCCGAGGCGGTGATTGAAGTGCGTGGCCTGTGCAATCGCTTTGGCCGCCAGAGCGTGCACGAAAACCTTGACCTGGATTTGTACAAGGGCGAAATCCTCGCCGTGGTCGGCGGTTCCGGCAGCGGCAAATCGGTGCTGCTGCGCAGCATTGTCGGTTTGCGTCAGCCCAGCGAAGGCATGGTGAAAGTCTTCGGCAAGAACCTGCCAAGCTTGTCTGAGCATGAGCGCTCATTGGTGGAACGGCGCTTTGGCGTGCTGTTCCAGAAAGGCGCGCTGTTCTCGTCGCTGACGGTGACCGAGAACGTTGCCCTGCCCTTGATCGAGCACGCGGGTTTGAGCCGCAACGACGCCGAGCACCTGGCGGCGGTGAAAATGGCCCTGGCCGGGTTGCCGTTGTCGGCGGCGGACAAGTATCCGGCGTCGCTATCAGGCGGCATGATCAAACGTGCAGCCCTCGCCCGTGCACTGGCACTGGACCCGGACATCCTGTTTCTCGACGAGCCCACCGCCGGCCTCGATCCGATTGGCGCCGCGGCGTTCGATCAATTGATCCTGACCCTGCGCGACGCATTGGGCTTGAGTGTGTTTCTGGTGACCCACGACCTCGACACGCTCTACACCATCACCGACCGGGTGGCGGTGCTGGCGCAGAAAAAAGTGCTGGTGGCGGACGCCATCGACAAGGTCTCGGAAACCGACGACGCGTGGATTCACGAATACTTCCATGGCCCTCGCGGCCGCGCGGCGCTGACGGCCGCCCAACAGCTTCACGAGGTCTGACATGGAAACCCGAGCCCATCATGTGTTGATCGGCCTGTTCACCGTGATCGTGGTGGCAGGCGCCCTGCTTTTCGGTTTGTTCCTGGCCAAGTCCAGCGTCGACACCGAGTTCAAGGATTACGAAGTCGTGTTCAACGAGGCGGTCAGCGGCCTGTCCAAGGGCAGTTCCGTGCAGTACAGCGGGATCAAGGTCGGCGACGTGGTGACGCTGCGCCTGGACCCGAAAGACCCGCGCCGGGTGCTGGCACGGATCCGTCTGGCCGGCGATACCCCGGTCAAGGAAGACACCCAGGCCAAACTGGCCCTGACCGGCGTCACCGGAACCTCGATCATCCAGCTCAGCGGCGGTACACCACAAAGCCCGACGCTCAAGGGCAAGGACGGCAACCTGCCGACCATCGTCGCTTCGCCGTCGCCCATCGCCCGTTTGCTCAATGACAGTGAAGACCTGATGGCCGGGGTGAGCACGCTGATGCATAACGCCAACCGGATGTTCTCCACGGCCAACATCGAGAACATCAGCAAGACCCTGGCGCATCTGGAGCAAACCACCGGAGCCATTGCCGATCAGCGCGGCGATATCCGTCAGGCCATGCAGCAACTGGCCTCGGTCGGCAAGCAGGCCAACAGCATGCTCGAGCAGACCACGGCCCTGATGCGTAACGCCAACGGTCTGCTCAATGACAACGGTAAACAGATGTTCAGCAGCGCCGAGCACGCCATGAAGTCCCTGGAGCAGAGCACCGCCACCATCAACAAATTGCTCGCCGCCAACGAAGACTCAATCAACAGCGGCATGCAGGGCTTCAACGGCCTGGCCCCGGCGGTGCGCGAGCTGCGCGAAACCCTGACGTCCTTGCGCACCATCTCCCAACGCCTGGAAGCCAACCCCAGCGGTTACCTGCTGGGCAGTGACAAGACCAAGGAATTCACACCATGAAGCTGTCCCGAATGGCCTTGCTCGCCAGCGTTACCCTGATTTGTTCGTGCTCGATCCTGCCCAAGCCTGAGCCCTTCGAGATCTATCGATTGCCGTCGGCCCAGAGCGCATCGGCCAGCCATGCCACGCCGCAGCGCTGGTCGCTGCGCCTGACAAAATTCCAGTCCAGCGAAGCGTTGAACAGTCCGAACATTGCAGTGATTCCCCAGGGCGATGTGTTCAGCCACTACAAGGGTTCACGCTGGAGCGACCCGGCGCCGGTGTTGTTGCGCAATCGTCTGCTGGACGGTTTTCAGCGTGACGGACGGGTGGCGCTGTTGAGCACCGATGACAGCCTTTTTCATGGCGACCTGGAACTGGGCGGCAATCTGCAGGCCTTCCAGACCGAGTACCAAGGCACCTCGGCGAGCGTGGTCGTGCGCCTGGATGCTTTGCTGGTGCGCGGTTACGACCAGCGCATCCTCGCCAGTCGCCGCTTTGAAGTACGCCAGCCGCTGAATGATGTACAGGTGCCTGCGGTGGTGGCCGGGTTTGGTCAGGCGAATGATCAATTGACCACGCAGGTGGTGAACTGGGCGGTTGAACAAGGGCAGAGGCTCGCCCCGCCACCCAGACCCTGATGCAGTCCTCTGTAGGAGCGAGCTCGCGATAGCGGTCTGTCAGTCACATTGATTTTGAATGTGCGAGCGTCATCGCGAGCAAGATTGCTCCTACAGGCGCCTTCAGCGACGCAAAAACGCCTGATGCATCGCTTCCAGCGTTTCAAAGTGATACGCCGGCGCTTCGGCGCTCAATTCTTCATGGCTGCCGAAGCCATAACCCACCGCTGCCGCGTCCAGGCCATTGCTGCGTGCGCCGATCAGGTCGTGTTTACGGTCGCCGATCATCAAGGTGTTGGCCGGGTCCAGGCCTTCTTCAGCGATCAGATGGGCGATCAACTCGACCTTGTTGGTCCGGGTGCCGTCCAGTTCGCTGCCGTAAATCACCTTGAAGTGTTTGGCGAAGTCGAAATGCCGGGCGATTTCCCGCGCGAAAATCCAAGGCTTCGAGGTCGCGATGTATAGCTGTCGCCCTTGCCCGCCCAGGGTTTCGAGCAGCGGGGTGACGCCGTCGAACACGCGGTTTTCGTACAGGCCGGTCACCTTGAAGCGCTCGCGGTAGAAATTCACCGCCTTCCACGCTTTCGGCTCGTCGAAGTCGTAGAACTGCATGAACGCCTGCAACAGCGGCGGGCCGATGAAGTGTTCGAGTTTGCTCAGGTCCGGCTCATCGATCCCCAGTTTGCTCAGGGCGAACTGGATCGAACGGGTGATGCCTTCGCGCGGGTCGGTCAGGGTGCCATCGAGGTCGAACAAAACGGTTTGGTAATGCATGAAAATTCCTGGATGTTGGTGCGCCGGTTCAGAGCTGGTCGTAGCCTTCGGCCAGATGCAGATCCTTGAGCTTCACGTAGTTCGCCGCGCTGTAGGTGAAAAAGGCCTGTTCCTTGTCCGTCAGCGGCCGGATCTGTTTCACCGGGCTGCCCACGTACAGAAAACCGCTTTCCAGGCGTTTGCCCGGCGGCACCAGGCTGCCGGCGCCGATGATCACGTCGTCTTCGACCACGGCACCGTCCATGACAATGCTGCCCATGCCGATCAGCACCCGGCTGCCCACCGAGCAACCGTGGAGCATGACTTTGTGGGCGATGGTCACATCATCACCGATCAACAGCGGGTAACCGTCCGGGTTGAACGGCCCGGCGTGGGTGATGTGCAGCACGCAGCCGTCCTGCACGCTGGTGCGTGCGCCGATGCGGATGCGGTGCATGTCGCCGCGGATCACCGTCAACGGCCACACCGAGCTGTCTTCGCCGATCTCGACGTCGCCGATCACCACCGCCGAACGGTCGACAAATGCCCCGTTGCCCAGCAACGGCGTGTGGTTCTGATACTTGCGAAGGTTCACGATAGGGTTTCTCTCTGTTGCTGATAGCTGCGGTGAGCGTCGATTGTAATTAAGATGGCCGCATGTTTCTCCAGCCAAGGTGCCCACTGTGAGCGTGAACAACCCTCTTTTGCAGTCCTACGACTTGCCGCCGTTCTCTGCGATCCGTGCCGAACACGTGCAGCCGGCCATTGAACAGATCCTGGCTGACAACCGCGCCGCCATCCTCGAGATCCTCAAGACCCAGGGCAAACAGCCGACCTGGGCCGGCCTGGTGCTGGCGATGGACGAGCTCAATGATCGCCTCGGCGCTGCCTGGAGCCCGGTCAGCCACCTCAACGCCGTGTGCAACAGCGCCGAACTGCGCGAAGCCTACGAGTCGTGCTTGCCGGCCTTGAGCGCCTATTCCACCGAAATGGGCCAGAACCGCGAACTGTTCCAGGCCTTCGAAGCCTTGGCCAACAGCCCGGAAGCTGCCGGTTTCGACGTGGCGCAGCAGACTATTCTGGAACACTCCTTGCGTGACTTCCGTCTGTCGGGTATCGACCTGCCGGAAGCCGAGCAGAAGCGCTACGCCGAAGTGCAAAGCAAGTTGTCCGAGTTGGGCAGCCGCTTTTCCAACCAGTTGCTCGACGCCACCCAGGCGTGGACCAAGCACCTCACCGATGAAGCCGCCCTCGCCGGCCTGACCGATTCGGCCAAGGCGCAAATGGCGGCCGCCGCGCAAGCCAAAGGCCTGGACGGCTGGCTGATCACCCTGGAATTCCCGAGCTACTACGCGGTGATGACCTACGCCCACGACCGTGCGTTGCGCGAAGAAGTCTACGCCGCCTACTGCACCCGTGCGTCGGACCAAGGCCCGAACGCCGGCCAGAACGACAACGGCCCGGTCATGGAAGAAATCCTCGACCTGCGTCAGGAGCTGGCCAAACTCTTGGGTTTCGCCAGTTTTTCGGAACTGAGCCTTGCGACCAAAATGGCCGAGTCCAGCGATCAGGTGCTGAGTTTCCTGCGCGACCTGGCCAAGCGCAGCAAGCCGTTCGCCGCTCAGGACCTGGAGCAGCTCAAGGCGTACGCCGCCGAACAGGGTTGCCCGGATCTGCAAAGCTGGGACAGCGGTTTCTACGGTGAAAAACTCCGTGAGCAACGCTACAGCGTGGCCCAGGAAGCCCTGCGCGCCTACTTCCCGATCGATAAAGTGCTGGGCGGCCTGTTCGCCATTGTTCAGCGCCTGTACGGCATCGAGATTGCCGAACAGAAAGGCTTCGACACCTGGCACCCGGATGTTCGCCTGTTTGAAATCAAGGAAAACGGCCAGCACGTCGGCCGCTTCTTCTTCGACCTCTACGCCCGCGCCAACAAGCGTGGCGGAGCCTGGATGGACGGCGCCCGCGACCGTCGCCGTACCGCCGAGGGCGTATTGCAAAGCCCGGTGGCCAACCTGGTGTGCAACTTCACCCCGGCCGACAGCGGCAAGCCTGCGCTGCTGACCCACGATGAAGTGACCACGCTGTTCCACGAGTTCGGTCACGGCTTGCACCACCTGCTGACCCGCGTCGAGCACGCCGGTGTGTCCGGCATTAACGGCGTTGCTTGGGACGCGGTCGAGCTGCCGAGCCAGTTCATGGAAAACTGGTGCTGGGAGCCGGAAGGCCTGGCGCTGATTTCCGGTCATTACGAAAGCGGCGAACCACTGCCGCAAGACTTGCTGCAGAAGATGCTCGCAGCGAAAAACTTCCAGTCCGGCCTGATGATGGTCCGCCAACTGGAATTCTCGCTGTTCGACTTCGAATTGCATGCCACCCACGGCGATGGCCGCAGCGTGCTGCAATTGCTCGAAGGCGTGCGTGACGAGGTTTCGGTCATGCGGCCACCGGCTTACAACCGTTTCCCCAACAGCTTTGCGCACATCTTCGCTGGCGGTTACGCGGCGGGTTACTACAGCTACAAGTGGGCTGAAGTGTTGTCGGCGGATGCGTTTTCGAAGTTCGAAGAGGACGGCGTGCTCAACGCCGACACCGGTCGCGCATTCCGTGAAGCGATCCTTGCGCGCGGTGGTTCCCAGGAACCGATGGTGCTGTTCGTCGACTTCCGTGGCCGTGAGCCTTCGATTGACGCACTCTTGCGCCACAGCGGCCTGAGTGAGGACGCGGCAGCATGAGTGAGGGGATTGTGATTACCAAACGACGCTTTATCGCCGGGGCGGTCTGCCCGGCCTGCAGCGAGCCGGACAAACTGATGATGTGGAATGAGGACAGCGTGCCACATCGCGAGTGCGTGGCTTGTGGATACTCTGACACGCTGAATGAACAGGGGCTTTCGGTGCCCAAGGAGCTGGGAACGCGGGTGAACGTCACCGCGCCAAAAGCTCCGGATACCAAGGTTCAGGCGGTTCAGTTTTTCCCGAATCCGAAGCTCAAGAAGAAGTCGGACGAGTAATAAAACGAGTAATCAAAAAAGCCCCCATTGCGTCCTGCAATGGGGGCTTTTTTTAAGTTTTAATCAAGGCCTGACAATATCGACATAGGCTTTAGCCAGTGCCAGAAGTTTGGCCTTGTCATCGGCGTCGATATCGCCGTCTCCATCAATGTCTTTATTGACGTTGCCGAGGTTGAACGATTTTCCGCCATCATACGAAGAGGCGATCAGGCTGGTGGAATCTAGCAGCGCCGTGGTTTTCAGCGAGTTTTCAGCATCCCATCCGTCCTCTTTCAATGCGAACTGCATTGAAACGAGAACTTCATTTGGGTCGACAATAGTTGGGCCAAGCTTTTGCAGAAAGATACCGCGACGGTTGAAGAACGACATCACTAAATCCTTTTAATTAATATGAATATCCCTGTGTGCAGCGAAACAACGATACCGGTGTTTCAAACTTTTGAGCCAGCCGTTATCTGTATCTCTTAGTTGCTTCGCACTAACCAGCCTCCAGGAAAATGCCGAACGGCACTGGTGAGCGCGTTCTTGTCGGGATACTGTATGCGCATACAGTTATCAGGGTTTCCCCATGCACACGCCCTTGCCCCCACGTGGCCGCGGCACCGCGACCAATCCCCATAATCGCTTCGCCCCCAGCCGATCAGTGGCTGAGGACGACGGCTGGTATCAAGAGGTGCCCACCACGCAGGGTACCGAGGTGAGCATTGAGACGGCGAAATCCATCATCACCCGCAACACTTCGCCGGACTTGCCCTTTGATCGTTCAATCAACCCCTATCGCGGTTGCGAACACGGCTGCATTTATTGTTACGCGAGGCCGAGCCACGCTTACTGGGACATGTCGCCGGGGCTGGATTTCGAAACAAAACTGATCGCCAAGACCAATGCCGTCGATGTGCTGGAGCAACAGCTGTCCAAACGCGGCTATCAATGCGCGCCGATCAATCTGGGTTCCAACACCGATCCATACCAGCCGATCGAGCGCGAATACAAGATCACCCGACAAACCCTCGAAGTGCTGCTGCGCTACCGGCATCCGGTGACCATCGTCACCAAGGGCTCGCTGATTCTGCGCGACCTCGACCTGCTGACCGAGCTGGCCCGGCACAGGCTGGTGGCGGTGATGATCAGCCTGACCAGCCTGGACGACGAACTCAAGCGCATCCTTGAACCCCGCGCGGCGGCGCCCAAGGCCAGGCTTCGCGCGATCCGGGTGATGCGCGACGCGGGCATTCCGGTCGGCGTGTTGTGTTCCCCGATGATTCCGATGATCAACGACAGCGAACTCGAAAGCCTGCTCACCGAGGCTCAGGCGGCCGGGGCGCAAAGCGCTGCGTATATGATGTTGCGCCTGCCGCTGGAGGTGGCGCCGTTGTTTGAAGAGTGGCTGGCTGCCCACTACCCGCAACGGGCCGCGCACGTGTTGAGCCTGATTCGCCAGAGCCGGGGCGGCGAACTCTACGACAGTCGCTTTGGTGCGCGAATGCGTGGTGAAGGTCCTTTTGCCGACCTGTTGGCGCAACGTTTTAGCAAAGCGATCAGGCGTCTGGGACTCAATCACCGGGAAGGCTTTAATCTGGACTGTGATGCCTTTTGTCCGCCGGGTCGCCAGATGTCGTTGATTTGAGGACAATTGGCCTATGGTTGAGTACGGTGGATTTCACTTTGCCATTAGGCTGGTCACGTTTTTTGTGATCTGGAACACGCATTCCAGAGCGGTTTCTTCAGTTTGAATTAAGATTCGGCCGCTACCTTGTTCATCGAGTGACTGATGGGTCGAGATGCTCGGCCTGGATGTTTTTTACACAGGCACTGGCTTCATACCGGACAACACGGGAAGATTCCCTGACTCCGCCAAAGAGGATGAATCATGAGTGACAAGGATAAACAGCCGTTGGCTGCGTCGGCTTCCGCCGAACCCGAGGCGGAAACCGCCGATGCAGCGCTGCAGCATATCGTTGAAGGCTTTTTGCATTTTCATCATGAGATCTTTCCGCAGCAGGAAGAACTCTTCAAAAAACTCGCCACGGCCCAACGGCCGCGCGCGATGTTCATCGCTTGCGCCGACTCGCGCATCGTTCCGGAACTGATCACCCAAAGCGCTCCCGGCGATTTGTTCGTGACCCGCAACGTCGGCAACGTTGTGCCGCCCTACGGGCAAATGAACGGTGGTGTTTCCACCGCCATCGAGTACGCGGTGCTGGCCCTCGGTGTGCATCACATCATCATCTGCGGGCATTCTGATTGCGGTGCGATGCGTGCGGTGCTGAACCCCCAGAGCCTGGAAAAAATGCCCACGGTCAAAGCCTGGCTGCGGCATGCCGAAGTGGCGAAGACCATGGTCCAGGACAACTGCAATTGCGCCAACGAAAGCGAAAGCATGCACATCCTCACCGAAGAGAATGTCATCGCCCAGTTGCAGCATTTGCGCACCCACCCGTCGGTGGCCTCGCGCATGGCCAACGGTCAGTTGTTTATCCACGGCTGGGTCTACAACATCGAAACCAGCGAAATCAAAGCCTACGACGCTGATAAAGGTTGTTTCCTGCCGCTCAATGGCAGCCTGCCGATTCCCGTGGCGACGCCCAAAGCGCGCTTCTAAATACTCCTAAATCCTTGTGTGGTTTAGCCGAGGCTGCCGATCAGGCAGCCCGGCTTTGCCATGCCTGAAGAAAACTTCGGGAGACTCACCATGCGTGCAGCTCAACTCAAAACTGTTCTGCCACGGGAGCTGCTGGCTTCGGTGGTTGTGTTTCTGGTCGCCCTGCCCTTGTGCATGGGCATCGCGATTGCCTCGGGACTGCCACCGGCCAAAGGTCTGATAACGGGCATCATCGGTGGCCTGGTGGTCGGTTGGCTGGCCGGTTCGCCGCTGCAAGTCAGCGGCCCGGCGGCGGGCCTGGCGGTTCTGGTGTTCGAACTGGTGCGCCAGCACGGCATCGCCATGCTCGGGCCGATTCTGTTGCTCGCGGGTTTTCTGCAACTGGTGGCCGGTCGTTTGAAACTGGGTTGCTGGTTTCGCGTGACAGCACCTGCGGTGGTGTACGGCATGTTGGCCGGGATCGGCGTGCTGATTGTTCTGTCCCAGGTGCATGTGATGCTGGATGCCGTGCCTAAACCCTCGGGTCTGGATAACCTGGCCGGTTTCCCGGCAGCGCTGGCTCAGGCGTTGCCGACGCTGGGATGGCAAGCCGGTTTGCTCGGGTTGTCGACGATTGTCGTCATGTGGCTGTGGGAAAAATTCCGCCCACAATCCCTGCGCTTCATCCCCGGCGCGCTGCTGGGCGTCGGTCTGGCAACACTTGCCAGCCTGGTGTTGGCATTGCAGGTCAAACGGGTTGAAGTGCCGGCCAACCTGACGGAGGCCATCGACTGGCTGAAACCGGCGGATTTGCTCAACCTGGCTGATCCGACCTTGCTGATTGCCGCGTTTGCCGTGGCCTTCATCGCCAGCGCCGAGACGCTGCTTTCGGCCGCGGCGGTTGATCGCATGCACAGCGGGCAGCGCTCGGACTTCGACCGGGAACTGTCGGCGCAAGGTATCGGCAACATGTTGTGCGGCTTGCTCGGTGCATTGCCGATGACGGGCGTTATTGTGCGCAGTTCGGCCAACGTGCAGGCCGGCGCCACGACCCGCTTCTCGACCATATTCCACGGGCTGTGGTTGCTGGCGTTCGTGCTGTTGCTGTCCAGCGTGCTGCAGAGCATTCCGGTGGCGAGCCTGGCGGGCGTGTTGGTGTACACCGGTTTCAAACTGGTGGACCTCAAGGTCTTTCGCGGTTTGGGCCGCTATGGTCGAGCGCCGATGTTCACCTATGCGGCCACCGCCCTCGCCATCGTGTTCACGGATCTGCTGACGGGTGTGTTGATCGGCTTTGGCTTGACGTTGGTGAAGCTGGCGTTGAAAGCCTCACGCTTGAAAATCAGCCTGATCGACCTGCCACAGGAGGGGGAAATGGAATTGCGTCTGGTGGGCGCGGCGACCTTCCTCAAAGTGCCGGCGCTGACCCAGGTGCTGGGCAGCATTCCTGCGGGTACGACGGTGCATGTGCCGCTCAATAACCTGAGCTACATCGATCATTCGTGTCTGGAATTGCTGGAGGAATGGGGACGGGCGAATTCGGCCAAGGGCTCGAAACTGTTGATTGAGTCGCGAGGGTTGAAGCGCAGGCTTGAAGGCAGGGTTCGTACCAACACCGGTATCGGTGCGGCTGGCTAAAAACCAATGCAGGAGCGAGTTTGCTCGCGATAGAGGCGGATCAGTCAACATTGATGTTGAATGACATGGCCTCATCGCGAGCAAGCTCGCTCCTACAGGGGATGTGTTTACCGGTGGATCAAGCCGCCGGCTGATCCAGTTCCAGGCCTACGCCCAGGCGGCGGGACATGCACGGCCAGCGTTTCCACGCGGCGCCGGTGTCCGGGCTGTTGAGTTTCTCACGGTAGGCTTCCACCGATTCCAGCGCGAAGCTTTCGTCGTTGAGCATCTCGTCAATGGCGTGATGCACCACTTCGTCCAGTTGGTTGGCAAATTCCTCACCGATCAATTGGTGAGCAATCAGGTTGGCGACAGTCATGTCCAAAGGGATCAGTGGCTGGCCGAAATGCTTGATGTACAGGTCGTTGACCTCTTCGACAAAACGGTGCGCCAGATAGGCTTCGTCCAGCAAACCGTCCAGCCCGATGTGCCCGGCCATGATGGCGGGTGGCTGAATGAAATACTGTTCGGCGATTTTCAGCACCGGTTTGATCTGTGACTCAATGCCCGCTTCCCTGGCGACTTCATTGGCTGCATCCAGCAGATCAGGTACTTCTTCAATGTAGGCGGCGACAAAACGCGTCAGAACGCCGTTGGTATCGGTTTCCGGCAGTTGGATCGCCGGGTGTAGATGAGGCAGTTTATTTTCCAGCTGACGTGTCAGCAGGCGGGTCTCGGCTTCGTGTTGTTGGGCTGTTTGGATCTGCTCGCGCAATGCGGCGGTGTTCATGAAAACTCCAGGGAACAAGGCAATGAAATATGGAAGACATAACTTAGCTGGCTTACGAAAAATGCTAAGACGCATTTGTCATAATTATTTCATCCTTGAGACGCCCCCGTTATATCGGTTCGCCACCACTCGTCTGCATCCTTCTCCATTCGCACCCTGCAAAGCAAGTGAATGCTGTTTCAGATCATTTACGCCTTCACATTGCGAGGTCGGAGGTGCTGTCTATACTCGGGTTGGAATGGAGTTAGCTGATGACGCCCGACTGCATATGCAGCAAGGCCCGGTGCTCAAGTTCGTAGTCTGATGCAGCCGCTCCCTTGCCGCAGGTGAAAGCCGGCGGGATAACAAGAACGATAAGGGGAACCCGCAATGATGCGACATCCACATGTCTGGATGGGCCTCCTGTTGTGGTCGATTTTCAGTCAGGCGCAAGCGGCCTGGACTGTGAATATGGCGCCTGGAGCGACTGAAATCAGTCACGCTGTGTTTGACCTGCACATGACCATTTTCTGGATCTGTGTAGTGATCGGCATCATCGTCTTTGGGGCCATGTTCTGGTCGATGATCCTCCACCGCCGCTCGACCGGGCAGGTGGCCGCCAAATTTCATGAAAGCACCACCGTCGAAATCCTCTGGACCATCGTGCCCTTTCTTATCCTGGTGGTGATGGCGATTCCCGCTACCGCGACCCTGATCAAGATGTACGACGCCAGTGAGCCGGAGATCGATATCCAGGTCACCGGTTATCAGTGGAAGTGGCACTACAAATACCTGGGCCAGGACGTCGAGTTCTTCAGCAACCTGGCCACACCCGCCGATCAGATCCACAACAAGGAAGCCAAGGGCGAGCATTACCTGCTTGAGGTCGACAAGCCGTTGGTGTTGCCGGTCGGTGCCAAGGTGCGCTTCCTGGTGACGTCCGCGGACGTGATCCACTCCTGGTGGGTGCCGGCCTTCGCGGTCAAGCGCGATGCGATTCCGGGGTTCGTCAACGAAGCCTGGACCCGCGTCGAAAAGCCCGGCATCTATCGCGGCCAGTGCGCTGAACTGTGCGGCAAGGATCACGGATTCATGCCGACCGTGGTCGAGGTCAAGGAAAAGGCCGATTACGAAAAATGGTTGGCCGAGCGCAAGGCTGAGGCCGCGCAACTCAAAGAGCTGACCAGCAAGGAATGGACACTCGACGAGCTCAAGGAGCGCGGCGACAAGGTCTACCACACCACCTGCGTGGCCTGTCACCAGGCCGAAGGTCAGGGCCTGCCGCCAATGTTCCCGGCACTCAAGGGCTCGAAAATCGCCACCGGGCCGAAAGACGCTCACCTGGGCATTGTCTTCCATGGCAAGCCTGGCACAGCGATGGCGGCGTTCGGCAAACAGCTCTCGGAAGTCGATATCGCAGCGGTCGTGACCTATGAACGCAACGCCTGGGGCAACAACAAGGGCGACATGGTCACGCCAAAAGAAGTGCTGGAGCTGAAACAGGCGGAAAGCAAATGACCCGGTCTATTGCGCACGTAAGGAACCGGTCGGGGCAATGTACCCCGGCCTGCCCAGCCCATCTGTTTGCAGGAGACAGGACATGACTGCTGTAATCGATGAACATGTTCATACCGCCACCGACCACGCCCATGGCCCCGCCAAAGGCCTGATGCGTTGGGTGCTGACCACCAACCACAAGGACATCGGCACGCTGTACCTGTGGTTTGCGTTCGCCATGTTCCTGCTGGGCGGTTCGTTCGCGATGGTGATTCGCGCCGAGCTGTTCCAGCCGGGGCTGCAAATCGTCCAGCCAGAATTCTTCAACCAGATGACCACCATGCACGGTCTGGTGATGGTCTTCGGTGCGGTGATGCCGGCATTCGTCGGCCTCGCCAACTGGATGGTTCCGCTGATGATCGGCGCGCCAGACATGGCCTTGCCGCGCATGAACAACTTCAGTTTCTGGCTGTTGCCGGCGGCGTTCATTCTGCTGATCTCGACCCTGTTCACCCCCGGTGGCGGGCCGAACTTCGGCTGGACGTTCTACGCGCCGTTGTCGACGACGTATGCACCGGAAAGCGTGACGTTCTTCATCTTTGCCATCCACTTGATGGGGATCAGTTCGATCATGGGCGCGATCAACGTGATCGCCACCATCCTCAACCTGCGCGCCCCCGGCATGACGCTGATGAAAATGCCGCTGTTCGTCTGGACCTGGCTGATCACCGCGTTCCTGCTGATCGCGGTGATGCCGGTACTGGCCGGGTGCGTGACGATGATGCTGATGGACATCCACTTCGGCACCAGCTTCTTCAGTGCCGCCGGTGGCGGTGATCCGGTGTTGTTCCAGCATGTGTTCTGGTTCTTCGGACACCCCGAGGTGTACATCATGATCCTGCCGGCCTTCGGTGCCGTCAGCGCGATCATCCCGACTTTCTCGCGCAAGCCGCTGTTCGGTTACACCTCGATGGTCTACGCCACGGCGAGTATCGCCTTCCTGTCGTTCATCGTCTGGGCGCACCACATGTTCGTGGTCGGCATTCCGCTGGTGGGCGAGTTGTTCTTCATGTACGCCACGCTGCTGATCGCGGTGCCAACGGGCGTGAAGGTGTTCAACTGGGCCAGCACCATGTGGCAAGGCTCGCTGACGTTCGAGACGCCGATGCTGTTTGCGGTGGCGTTCGTGATCCTGTTCTCCATCGGCGGGTTCTCCGGGTTGATGCTGGCCATCGCCCCGGCGGACTTCCAGTATCAGGACACCTACTTCGTGGTCGCGCACTTTCACTATGTATTGGTGCCGGGGGCGATCTTCGGGATCTTCGCTTCGGCCTACTACTGGATGCCGAAATGGACCGGCCACATGTACGACGAAACACTCGGCAAGCTGCATTTCTGGCTGTCGTTCATCGGTATGAACATGGCTTTCTTCCCGATGCACTTTGTGGGGTTGGCGGGCATGCCTCGGCGGATTCCGGACTACAACCTGCAATTCGCCGACTTCAACATGGTGTCGTCGATCGGCGCATTCATGTTCGGCGCCACGCAGATCTTCTTCCTGTTCATCGTGATCAAGACCATTCGCGGCGGCCCGCCGGCACCGGCCAAACCGTGGGATGGGGCGGAAGGCCTGGAGTGGAGCATTCCGTCACCGGCGCCGTATCACACCTTCACTACGCCGCCGGAAGTGAAATGAACAACGCCCTTGTAGGCGCCGGCTTGCTGGCGATGAAGCTAAAACGGTGTGTCAGACACACCGCTATCGCTGGCAAGCCAGCTCCTACAGGATTTGGAGTAGGGGTTAGAAGTCATGGCTGACTCAATTTCGATGAAGAAACTGGTCACGCGTCTGCTGACCGTGGTGGTGGCGATGTTTGTGTTCGGGTTTGCCCTGGTGCCGATCTACGACGTGATGTGCAGGGCCTTCGGCATCAACGGCAAGACCGCCGGGCAGTACGAAGGTGAGCAAACGGTCGACACCTCGCGGCAGGTGCGCGTGCAGTTTCTGTCGACCAACACCGCCGACATGCCATGGGACTTTTACCCCAAGCATGACGAGTTGACCGCGAACCCGGGGGCGGTGAACGAGATGATCTTCATCGCCCACAACCCCACCGATAAACCGATGAGCGCCCAGGCCGTGCCGAGCATCGCGCCAAGCGCCGCGGCGGCGTATTTCCACAAGACCGAATGTTTCTGCTTTACCCAGCAAGTGCTGCAGCCCGGTCAACGGATCGAGATGCCGGTGCGATTCATCGTTGACCGTGACATGCCCAAAGATGTGAAGCACCTGACGCTGTCTTACACGCTGTTCGATATCACCGCCCGACATCCACCGGTAGCCGTAATCACTGGCGGTTGAGCGTGCCCGATAAGGAGAACAATAAATGGCAACTCATGAACATTATTACGTCCCGGCCCAGAGCAAATGGCCGATCATCGCCACGGTCGGGATGTTCGTCACGGTGTTCGGTCTGGCGACCTGGTTCAACGATCTGAAGGCTGCACGACCGGAATCCCACGGGCCGCTGATCTTTTTCATCGGCGGGCTGTTGGTGGCTTACATGCTGTTCGGCTGGTTCGGCACGGTGATCAAGGAAAGTCGCAGCGGCTTGTACAGCGCACAGATGGATCGCTCGTTCCGCTGGGGCATGAGCTGGTTCATCTTCTCGGAGGTGATGTTCTTCATCGCCTTCTTCGGCGCGCTGTTTTATGTGCGCCACATTTCCGGGCCGGCGCTCGGTGGTGAAGGCGCCAAAGGCATGGCGCACATGCTGTGGCCGAACTTCCAGTTCACCTGGCCGCTGCTGAACAACCCCGACTCGAAACTGTTTCCACCGCCCAAGGACGTCATCAGCCCTTGGGGTCTGCCGTTGCTCAACACGGTGCTGCTGGTGAGTTCCAGCGTGACGGTGACCATCGCCCACCATGCCTTGAAAAAAGGCCATCGCGGCGCGCTGAAAATCTGGCTGGCGATCACGGTTCTGCTCGGCTGCGCGTTCCTCGGCTTTCAGGCTGAAGAATACATCCACGCCTACCACGAGCTGGGCCTGACTCTGGGTTCCGGCATCTACGGCGCGACCTTCTTCATGCTCACCGGTTTCCACGGTGCGCACGTGACCATTGGCACCATCATCCTGTTCGTGATGCTGATGCGGATCTTGCGCGGGCATTTCGATAACGAGCACCAGTTCGCTTTCGAGGCAGCGAGTTGGTATTGGCACTTTGTGGACGTGGTGTGGATCGGGTTGTTCGTGTTCGTTTACGTGCTCTAAACCTTTTACCAAGGCACATGGGAGACCAGTTGGCCGCTGAAAAAGCCCCAGGTAATCAAACCCAGGGTCAGGGCGGCCAAAGTCACACGAACACTCAAGGCAATGACGAGGCGGTTTGAGCTGCTGTCGTCCTTGACCAGAAAAAACAGGCCGCTGAACAGGCTGACAACCGTGGCAATCAGCATCAGGACGATGGCTGCTTTGAGCATGGTGAGACTCCGGGGGGACAAGCGATGCACTTGAGTATAGCTATCGCACGGACCGATTTGCGGGCGACGCCATGAAGCGTTTCCGGCCGGGCGTCGTGCCGACAGTGGTCGTGGCGCTGTTGCTGCCGCTGTTGGTGTCCCTGGGGTTCTGGCAGTTGAGCCGGGGCGCGGAGAAAAGCGCACTGCTACAAAACTACGCCGAGCGCCGGGCTGCCGAACCGATGGCCAGCACCGAGTTGCAACACACTCAGGACCCGGCCTTTCGCCGGGTTCGTCTGCAGGGCGAGTTCGACGCTGCGCACAGCCTGCTGCTGGATAACCGCCAGCGCGACGGCAAGGTCGGGGTCGAGTTGCTGCAACCGTTCCGGGACCACGCGACCGGGCTCTGGCTGCTGATCAATCGTGGCTGGCTGCCCTGGCCGGACCGGCGCACCCCGCCGCAATTCACCACCCCCACACAAGCCTTGAGTCTCGACGCCTGGGTCTACGTTTCCCCCGGTGCCACCTTCCAGCTGCATGCCGATCCGGATAGCAACACCTGGCCGCAACTGGTGACGGCGGTTGAACCGGCCAGGCTCTGGAGCGCGCTCAGCCGTGAAGGGTTTGCCTACGAATTACGTGCCGAAACCGGCGCCGCAACCTATCAGGCCGATTGGCCGGTGGTGGCCATGGGGCCGGAAAAAAACATCGCTTATGCCGTGCAGTGGTTCGCTATGGCGATCGCCCTGTTCGGTCTTTATCTCTATCTCGGCTGGCACAACGCAAAGGAGAAACACCATGGGAGCGGCCATGAATCCACCCAGCATGTCTGAGGCAAAACCGTCGGTGAACCGGCGCAAGGGCCGCTTGCAGTTGCTATTGATCCTGCTCGGGGTGATCGGTCCGATGATCCTCGCCACCGGCATGTACAAGCTGAATTTCTGGGTGCCCGAGGGCCGCAGTTACCACGGCGAACTGATCGGCAACGGTCAGACCCGTGCCGACATTGGCGTGCAGGCCCAGGACGATCGTTGGCAGATGTTGGTGACGGCGCCCAAGGATTGCGCGGTGGACTGCCAGCAGCTGGTGTATCTGGCGCGGCAAGTCCAGATCGGCCTCAGTCGCGACGCGTCCCGCGCCAGCCATGCCCTGGCCGCCGCGCAACCGCTGAGCGCCGACTACGACGCCAAGCTGCAACGGGAATATCCTCAACTGCAACGTTATCCACTGGACCTGACCACCTTCAGCCGCACCACCGGCGACCAGAGCGTGCCGCAACTGTGGATTATCGATCCCCACGGCAATCTGGTGCTGCGCTACGACCCGTCGGTGAAGGGCAAGGACCTGCTTAACGACCTGCGTCACCTGCTGAAACTGTCGAACATCGGATAAGGGCATCGTCATGGCCAAACCTGGATTTCGCCTCGCGCTGTTTGCCACCTTGCTGGCACTGATTGTGGTGTTGCTCGGTGCCTACACTCGCCTGACCCACGCCGGCCTCGGCTGCCCGGACTGGCCGGGCTGCTACGGCTTTATCAGCGTGCCGAAAAGCGAAGCCCAGCTGGCCCATGCCGAACTGCATTTTCCGGACGCACCAGTCGAGGCCCACAAGGGTTGGAACGAGATGGTCCACCGCTACTTCGCCGGCACCCTGGGGCTGTTGATCGCGGTGCTGGCCGGTCGCGCCTGGGTGCATCGTCGCCATCCGGGGCAACCGGTGAAGTTGCCGTTGTTCCTGCTGGCGGTCGTGATCGGCCAAGCCGCGTTCGGCATGTGGACGGTGACGCTCAAGCTCTGGCCGCAAGTGGTTACCGGGCATTTGCTCGGCGGGTTTGCGACCTTGAGCCTGTTGTTTTTGCTGACCTTGCGTTTGTCCGGCGTGCTGCCGGCGCTGACCGTGCCGCGACGTTTGCAGCACTGGGCGACGGCGGGGCTGTTGCTGGTGATCGGGCAAATCGCCCTCGGTGGCTGGGTCAGTTCCAACTATGCCGCGGTGGCCTGCATCGACTTCCCGACCTGTCACGGCCAATGGATGCCCGCAGCGGACTTCGCCAACGGCTTTCACCTGACCCAACACATCGGCCCGAATTACCTCGGCGGGCAACTGGACAGCGACGCGCGCACGGCGATTCATTTGACGCACCGTATCGGCGCCCTGCTGGTGACTTTGGTATTGGTCGGCCTGGCCTGGCAACTCAAAGCGGTCGGCATGACGCGCCTGGCAGGCCTGGTGTTGATCGCCCTCGCCGCTCAAATCACCCTGGGCGTCAGCAATGTGCTGTTCCATCTGCCATTACCGGTGGCCGTTGCGCACAACGCGGGCGGGGCGGCGTTGTTGCTGACCCTGGTGCTGGTCAATTACCACGCCCGGACCAGCCTGGTCCGGGTCAAGCAAGCGCGCTGGCACTTCAGCCCGCGTAAACACTCAGCCGGGCCCATAACAATAAAAGGAGAAATGCCATGGCGATTCTGATCGGCGAACGTCCCAGTCAGGCGATCTGGCGTGACTACCTGGAGCTGACCAAGCCCAAAGTAGTCGTGCTGATGCTCATCACCTCGCTGGTCGGGATGTTCCTCGCGACCCGCGCCGGGGTGCCGTGGACGGTGCTGGTGTTCGGCAATCTGGGGATCGCCCTGTGTGCCGGTGGTGCGGCGGCGGTCAACCATGTGGTGGACCGGCGCATCGACGCGATCATGGCGCGCACCCACAAGCGGCCATTGGCCGAAGGCCGGGTCTCGCCGACGGCGGCGCTGACCTTCGCGCTGGTCCTGGCCGCCCTCGGGCAAGCCATGCTGCTGGCCTTCACCAACCCGCTGACCGCGTGGCTAACCCTTGCCTCATTGCTCGGCTACGCGGTGATCTACACCGGGTTCCTGAAACGTGCGACCCCGCAGAACATCGTCATCGGCGGCCTCGCCGGTGCCGCGCCACCGTTGCTCGGCTGGACCGCAGCCACCGGTCACGTCAGCGCCGAACCGCTGCTGTTGGTGCTGATCATCTTCGCCTGGACCCCGCCGCACTTCTGGGCACTGGCGATTCATCGCAAAGAGGAATACGCCAAGGCCGACATCCCGATGCTGCCGGTCACCCATGGCGAGCACTACACCAAGGTTCACATCCTGCTTTACACCTTCGTGTTGCTCGCCGTCAGCCTGATGCCCTACGTGATTCACATGAGCGGCACGCTCTATCTGGTGTGCGCGCTTGGGCTGGGTGCGCGATTTCTGCAATGGGCCGTGGTGTTGTACCGTGGCACTCGGCCGCACGCGGCGATCAACACGTTCAAGTACTCTATTTACTACTTGTTCCTGCTGTTTATCGCCCTGCTCGTAGACCACTACTTACTGTTGAACCTATGACTCGAACCCAGAAAACCGTCTTCATCCTTGTGGCCCTGATCGCACTGGTCCTGGGCCTGACCATCAACAAAGTGCTGTCCGGCAAGGGCCAGGGCGACCCGACAGCGTTGATCGACGCCGGCATCATCCTGTTGCCGCAGAGCCGCAACCTGCCGGACGTGACGATGACCGATCAGGACGGTAAACCGGTCACCATCAACGAGTTGAAAGGCAAGTGGAGCCTGGTGTTCTTCGGTTACACCTTCTGCCCGGACATCTGCCCGACCACGCTGGCGCAGCTGCGTCAGATCAAGAGTGAGTTACCACCCGAGGCGGTGGATAAACTGCAAATCGTGCTGGTCAGCGTCGACCCCAATCGCGATACGCCCAAGCAGCTCAAGCAGTACCTGGGCTACTTCGATCCGCAATTCATCGGCCTGACCCCGACCTCGATCGAAGAACTGCAGAAAGTCGCCAACGCGCTGAGCATCCCGTTCATCCCGGCTGACACCAGCAAACCCAACTACACCGTGGACCACAGCGGCAACCTCGCCGTGATCGGACCTGACGGCACCCAGCGCGGGTTCATTCGGGCGCCGTTGAACAACGTGAAACTGGTGGCGCAGTTGCCGGTCATGCTCAAACGTAACTAGCACACGACCCTTGTAGGAGCCGGCTTGCTGGCGATGGCGTCGGTGAATCGCAATCGCCAGCAAGCCGGCTCCTACGGAGTCCGAATTCCAGGCGTAAAAAAAGGAGCTCCGAGGAGCTCCTTTTTTCATTTCAGCAACAGATCAGAACGCCGGCACGACTGCGCCTTTGTACTTCTCGAGAATGAAGGCTTTCACTTCCGGGCTGTGCAGGGCAGCGACCAGTTTCTTCATCGCGTCGCTGTCTTTGTTGTCCGGACGGGCCACGAGGATGTTCACGTACGGCGAGTCGCTGCCTTCGATGAACAGCGCGTCCTTGGCCGGATCAAGCTTGGCTTCCAGCGCGTAGTTGGTGTTGATCAGCGCCAGGTCGACCTGGGTCAGCACGCGCGGGATGGTGGCGGCTTCCAGTTCGCGGAACTTCAGGTTTTTCGGGTTCGCGGTGATGTCCTTGACGGTCGACAGGATGTTGTTCGCATCCTTCAACTGGATCACACCGGCCTTTTGCAGCAGCAACAGCGCACGGCCGCCGTTGGTGGCGTCGTTCGGGATGACTACGGTGGCGGTGCTTGGCAGCTCTTCCAGAGTTTTGTATTTGCTGGAGTAAGCGCCCAGGGGTTCAAGGTGTACGCCGGCCACGGAAACCAGGCTGGTGCCCTTGGCTTTGTTGAACTCATCCAGGTACGGCTGGTGCTGGAAGAAGTTGGCGTCCAGACGCTTTTCCGCAACCTGTACGTTCGGCTGGATGTAGTCGGTGAAGACTTTGACCTTCAGGTCCACGCCTTCTTTGGCCAGGGTCGGCTTCACGAATTCGAGGATCTCGGCGTGCGGTACCGGGGTGGCCGCGACGGTCAGGGTTTCAGCGTGAGCAGAGAACGCGGCAACGGCCGCGAAGGCCACGAGTAGTTTTTTCATTCAGCTAACTCCATATGAGGTGCCCGTTTGGCACCTGCCAGCGAATGGCCGGCTCATTTCTTACTTACGGGAAAAGTGGACGACCAGTTTGTCGCCTACGGTTTGCAGTACCTGAACCAGGACCAGCAGCAACACCACAGTCACCACCATGACATCGGTCTGGAAACGCTGGTAACCGAAACGGATCGCCAGGTCACCCAGACCGCCAGCGCCTACAACACCGGCCATTGCCGTGTAGGACACCAGCGTAATCGCTGTCACCGTAATCGCTGCGAAAATGCCCGGGCGGGCTTCCGGCAGCAAGGCATTGACGATGATCTGCCGCGTGGTCGCGCCCATGGCCTGGGTCGCTTCGATGATGCCGCGATCCACTTCACGCAGGGCGGTTTCCACCAGCCGTGCAAAGAACGGCGTGGCCCCGACCACCAGCGGCGGGATCGCGCCGGCAACACCGAGGGAGGTGCCAGTGATCAACACAGTGAACGGAATCATCACGATCAACAGGATGATGAACGGCAGCGAACGCAGGATGTTCACCGCCAGCGACAACATCGCGTAGATGCCTCTGGCTTCCAGCAACTGGCGCGGGCTGCACAGGAACAGCAGAACGCCCAGCGGCAAACCGAGCAATACGGTGAACAACAGCGAACCGCCGAGCATCAGCATCGTGTCGCCGGTGGCCAGCCAGATTTCGAACCAGTCGATATTGGCGAAGAAACTTGTCAGGGCTTCCATTAGCGCAGCACCTCCATGTGGACGTCAGCCGCGGTGAAGCGGGCGAAGGCTGCTTCCATGTCACCGCCGGTCACGGCCAGGGTCAGTTGCCCGTAAGGGATGTCTTTGATGCGGTCGATACGACCGGCGAGGATGCTGTAGTCCACACCCGTTTCGCGGGCGACGGTGCCGAGCAACGGCGCGTAGGTCGCTTCGCCCTGGAACGTCAGACGCACGATGCGGCCCGGGACGTGCGCAAAGTCGTCACGCTGTTCGCCTTCGTCGATCTGCTCGTCTTCTTGCACGAAGCGTTTGGTGGTCGGGTGCTTGGGATGCAGGAACACCTCGGCCACCGAACCTTGCTCGACGATCACGCCGGCATCCATCACCGCCACTTGATCGCAAACGCGGCGGATCACGTCCATCTCGTGGGTGATCAGGACGATGGTCAGCTTCAACTCGCGGTTGATCTCGGCCAGCAATTGCAGGACCGACGCAGTGGTCTGCGGGTCGAGGGCGCTGGTGGCTTCATCGCACAGCAGGATTTTCGGCTTGGTCGCCAGGGCGCGGGCAATGCCCACGCGCTGCTTCTGTCCGCCGGATAACTGCGCCGGGTACTTCTTGGCGTGGTCGGACAAACCGACTCGCGCCAGCAATTCGGCCACGCGCGCATCGATCTCGCTGCGCGACAGTTCGCCGGCCAGGGTCAGCGGCAGCGCCACGTTGTCGGCGACGGTCTTGGAGGCCAGCAGGTTGAAGTGCTGGAAAATCATCCCGACCTGCTGACGGAAGCGGCGCAGGCCGTTGGCGTCGAGCGCGGTGACTTCTTCACCGTCGACGATGATCTTGCCGCCGCTGGCATTTTCCAGGCGATTGATCAGACGCAGCAGGGTACTTTTTCCTGCGCCGGAATGACCGATCAAGCCGTAAACCTGCCCGTTCTCAATCGTCAGACTGGTCGGATGCAGTGCGGGGATTTCCTTACCGGCGACGCGGTAGGTTTTGTGGACGTTTTGAAACTCGATCACGTAGCGAACCTTGTGGGGCGCGTTAGAAAAGGATCAGCGGTTAGCCGGGCGCGCATTTTAGCCTGTCCGTATAGAGGTTCTTAGCATTTATTTCGTATTTGTCCTGCCATTTAGCAATAACGCGATCAAAGGTCAGAAAAAAGGAACGGCTAAAGATGCCCGCCAGTCACTACTTAGGCCACTGCAAACCGCCCGAGGAGTTCACGCCTGATGAGTACCAAGAAGCCTGCCGCCACCCAGAGCGCACTGGCCGGGACCGATACCCCCGACCGCAACAACACCAACGCCAAGCTCGACAGCCTGGAAACCTTCCGCTCCGACGCCACTGCACAGGCCCTGCGTACCAATCAGGGCGTGAAAGTGGCGGACAACCAGAACAGCCTGAAGGCCGGAGCGCGCGGGCCGTCGTTGCTGGAAGATTTCATCATGCGTGAAAAGATCACGCATTTTGACCATGAGCGCATTCCCGAGCGTATCGTTCACGCCCGCGGAACCGGAGCCCATGGTTTTTTCCAGTGTTACGAAAACCATTCGGTGCTGACCAAAGCCGGGTTCCTACAGGACCCGTCGCAGAAAACCCCGGTGTTCGTGCGTTTTTCCACGGTGCAAGGTCCACGTGGGTCGGGCGATACCGTGCGGGACGTCAGAGGGTTCGCGGTGAAGTTCTTCACCGACGAAGGCAATTTCGACCTGGTCGGAAACAACATGCCGGTGTTCTTTATCCAGGATGCCGTCAAGTTTCCCGACTTCGTGCACGCGGTAAAACCCGAGCCGCACAACGAAATCCCTACCGGTGGCTCGGCCCACGATACGTTCTGGGACTTTGTTTCGCTGGTGCCGGAGTCGGCGCACATGGTGATGTGGGCGATGTCCGACCGGGCCATCCCCAAGAGCCTGCGCAGCATGCAGGGCTTCGGCGTGCACACGTTTCGCATGATCAATGCCGAGGGCAAGTCGCGCTTCGTCAAATTCCACTGGCGCCCTACGGCGGGCACTTGCTCACTGGTGTGGGACGAGGCGCAGAAGCTTGCGGGAAAAGACGCCGACTACCATCGCCGTGATCTCTGGGAGTCGATCGAGATCGGTGACTATCCGGAGTGGGAACTCGGTGTTCAGGTGGTGGAGGAAGAAAACGAACACGCCTTCGATTTCGACCTCCTCGACCCGACCAAACTCATTCCCGAAGAAATTGTGCCCATCACACCGCTGGGCAAAATGGTGCTCAACCGCAACCCGGACAACTTCTTTGCCGAAACCGAACAGGTCGCCTTCTGCCCTGGGCATATCGTGCCGGGGATCGATTTCTCCAACGACCCATTGCTGCAAGGCCGGTTGTTTTCCTACACCGATACGCAAATCAGCCGACTCGGCGGGCCGAATTTTCATGAGATCCCGATCAATCGTCCGGTCGCGCCGTTCCACAACGGTCAGCGGGATGCGCAACACCGCACCACCATCGACAAGGGGCGCGCCTCTTATGAGCCGAATTCCATCGATGGTGGCTGGCCGAAGGAAACGCCACCCGCCGCTCAGGATGGCGGCTTCGAGAGCTATCCGGAACGCATCGACGCCAACAAGATCCGCCAGCGCAGCGAGTCGTTCAGCGACCATTTCTCCCAGGCACGGCTGTTTTTCCACAGCATGAGCAAACATGAACAGGAGCACATCATCTCTGCCTACAGCTTCGAGCTGGGCAAGGTCGAACGGGAAACGATCCGCGCCCGCGAAGTGAATGAGATTCTCTCCAGCATTGATCTGGAGCTGGCCAAGCGCGTGGCGCAGAACCTGGGGTTGCCAGCGCCGACCGCGGGCACTGTCGAGGTCCCGAAAATCTCGCTGGATCACTCTCCGGCGCTGAGTCAGGCGAACCTGCTGCCGGAGAACATCAAAACCCGCAAGGTGGCGATATTGGCGGCCAACGGTGTCGATGGCGCGGCCATTGATGCGATGAAGAAAGCGCTGAAAGCCGAGGGTGCGCACGGGAAGCTGTTAGGTCCGAGTTCGGCGCCAGTGAAAACTGCCGATGGCAAAACCCTAGCGGTCGATGCCTCGATGGAAGGTTCGCCCTCGGTAGCCTTCGATGCGGTGTTCGTGCCCGGCGGCGCGGCGTCGATCAAAGCGTTGAGTACTGACGGCGTGGCGCTGCATTACCTGCTTGAAGCCTACAAACACCTGAAAGCCATTGCGCTGCAGGGCGAAGCGAAGCAGTTGCTGGATGTGTTGAAGCTAGAGGTTGATGCGGGGTTGATCGTGGGCGTGGATGCGAAGCTGATCAAACCGTTTCTGGCCGCGATCGGGCAGCATCGGGTGTGGGAGCGGGAGGAGAAGGCCAAGGCGATTCCGGCCTGAAGCTCTACGGAGCTAGAGAGGCCGCCATCGCGAGCAAGCTCGCTCCTACAGGGGGGGAGGAGCGAGCTTGCTCCGGGCGGCGTTCCGACGATGCTGTTAAGGCTTACGCGGACTCAAAACCATCTGCGCCGGCACGCTACGCAAAATCTGCCGCTCAAGCTTCAGATCAAATTCCGGATCGAGCTTCGTCACGCGCTTGGTCAGCAAGGTCGCCAGCCATGGATAGTCGTCAGTACGCGGCGCCTGAATGCTGACATCGCACTGATAATTCACCACATCGGCGGCGATCGCATCCATTTGGCGACGCAGTTTGGCAATGTCGTTGATGTTCAGTGCAACCGTGGTGCTTTCAGCGGTTGGGTCAATGACTTTGGCTTTTGGCATTGCCTCAGCGGCTTTAAGGGCAGCTTCGGCTTTTTCCAGTTCAGCTTTGCGGGCTTCAGCAATAGGACCGTTTACGCCACCGGTTAGCGCTGGCGCCTTCGGCATCAAGGCGCGGGCACGGGCCAGGGCGGTGGCGGCTGCATTGACATCGCCCTTTTGCAGCACGATCTGGCTGCGCAGCAGATAGGCTTCGGCCAGTTGCCGCTGGTACTGCTCAAGGGATTGATCGTTGGGCGATTCAGCTTGCAAGGCTGCCAATTGATCTTCGGCGGTGGCCAGCTCGCTGCTGGCCAGGCTTTGTTCCAGTTGCGCGATGGCCGTGGCCCGCGCATCGGAGGCCTGGGTGGCTGCCGGTGGCGTGCTTTGACAGGCGCCCAGTAGCACAGAAAATGCGACAAGGAGCAGATAACGGGAGGCGAACGACTTCATTCCTGCGACTCTCTATTTGCGCAAAAAACGAGCAAGTCTACACCCCTCGACGGGGCAGAACAAAACTCAGCAGAAATAGCGCGGCGGCCGCCACGACAATTGACGGTCCGGCCGGGGTGTCCTTGAACCAGGACAGTGCCAGCCCGCCACACACGGCGAGTATGCCCAGCAGGCTCGCGCCCAGTGCCATCTGTTCCGGTGATCGGGCGTGACGTTGTGCCGCAGCCGCCGGAATGATCAGCAACGAAGTAATGAGCAATACGCCGACGATTTTCATCGCCACGGCAATCACCACGGCGATCAGCAACATCAGCGCCATGCGCAGCCCCGCCACGGGCAAGCCTTCGACCCTGGCCAACTCTTCATGCACGGTGATCGCCAGCAACGGGCGCCACAGCGTCACCAGCAACGCCAGCACCGCTGCACTGCCGCCGAGGATCCAGGCCAGGTCGGTCGGACTGATCGCCAGCAGGTCGCCGAACAGATAGGCCATCAGGTCGATCCGCACTTCGTGCATGAAGCTTAGTACCACCAGGCCCAGAGAGAGTGTGCTCGGTGCGAGAATTCCCAAAAGGGTGTCGGACGCCAGCGGTTGGCGCTGTTGTAATGTCACCAGCAGGATCGCCAACAGCAAGCAGCCGACGGTGACCGCGACGGTCGGGCTGACATCCAGCAGAAAGCCCAGCGCCACACCCAGCAACGCCGCGTGAGAAAGCGTGTCGCCAAAATAGGCCATGCGCCGCCAGACCACGAACGACCCCAACGGTCCCGCGACGACGGCCAAAGCCAAACCTGCAAGCAGGGCGTAGAGCAGAAAATCAGCCATGCTTGCAGCTATCTCCGTGAACATGGGGTTGGCCCGACGCGGGTGCCTTGACCACCGAGCCGTGCAAATCGTGGGCGTGGTCGTGATGGTGGTGATAGATCGCCAGGCTTTGTGCGTTCTTTCCGAACAGCTCGACGAAAGCCGGATCGCCGCTGACTTGCTCTGGATGGCCGGAGCAGCAGACGTGGCGATTCAGGCAGACCACCTGGTCGGTGGTGCTCATCACCAGGTGCAGATCGTGAGAAACCATCAGCACGCCGCAACCGTGGCGGTCACGCAGGCGGGTGATCAAGCTATAGAGTTCGGCCTGTCCAGCCACGTCGACGCCTTGCACCGGTTCATCGAGCACCAGTAATTCCGGCTCGCGCAACAAGGCACGGGCCAGTAACACGCGCTGCATTTCACCGCCGGAAACGCTTTGCACCGGGCTGTCGATGACCTGCTCGGCGCCGACTTCCTTGAGCGCGGCCAATGCCATCGCACGGTCCACACCCGGCACCAGACGCAAGAAGCGCAGCACCGAGAGCGGCAGCGTCGGATCGACGTGAAGCTTTTGCGGCATGTAGCCCACGCGCAGTTTCGGCTTGCGCCAGACGCTGCCGCTGTCGGGCTTCAACAAGCCGAGCACGGCGCGCACCAGTGTGGTCTTGCCGGCGCCGTTCGGACCGATCAGGGTGACGATCTGCCCCGGCTCGACGCTCAGCTCGATGTTATCCAGCACGGGCTGTCCGGCGAATGTGACGGCAACCTGCTCCAGGCGAATCAGCGCGTTGCTCATCAAGCCCCCTGGCAACCCGAGCAGAGACCGACGACTTCGACGGTCTGGCCTTCGACGACAAACCCGACATCTTTGGCGCTGGTAATGATCGCGTCGCTGATGGACTTCTGTTCGAGTTCGATGGCGGCGTGGCATACACGGCAAATCAGGAACTGGCCCTGGTGAGCGTGCCCCGGATGATTGCAGCCGATGAAGGCGTTGAGCGAGGCGATGCGGTGTACCAGGCCGTTTTCCAGCAGGAAATCCAGCGCGCGGTACACGGTTGGCGGCGCGGCGCGGCGGCCGTCCTGCTCGCTGAGCACCGCGAGAATGTCGTACGCACCCAGCGGCTTGTGGCTTTGCCACACCAGTTCCAGCACCCGCCGGCGCAATGCGGTCAGGCGCAGACCCTGACGTGCGCACAGGACATCGGCCTCGGACAAAGCGCTGTGAACGCAATGAGAGTGGTCGTGGGGGCGGCTGGCAATCGGTGTTTTAGGCATGAGCGGCGACGAGTTTTGTGAGAGACGTTATTATGTTACCCGTTCTCGCCTCTTCGAGTGGTCATCGTGTCCCGACTTTTTTCTATCTTTGTCGCATTTATCGCAAGTTTTCTGCTGATCGGTACGGCGCAAGCCGAGGTCAAGGTTCTTACCAGCATCAAGCCGTTGCAGTTGATTGCCGCGGCAGTGCAGGACGGTGTGGCGATTCCAGAGGTTTTGCTGCCACCCGGTGCATCGCCGCATAACTATGCCTTGCGCCCGTCCGACGTACGCAAGGTGCAGTCGGTGGATCTGCTGTACTGGATTGGCCCGGACATGGAAGGTTTCCTGCCCCGCGTGCTGAAGGGTCGTACGCTGCCGAGCATTGCCGTGCAGGACCTGCCTGGGCTGAAACTCCGACATTTCGCCGAAGATAACCACTCCCATCCCGAAGAAGCCGACGAACATGACCACGATCACCGTCCCGGCAGCCTGGACGCGCACTTGTGGCTGTCTCCGGTCAACGCCCGGGTTATCGCCAGTAAAATGGCTGCCGACCTCAGCGCTGCCGACCCTGCCAATGCCACGCGCTATCAAAGCAACCTCAAGGCGTTCGATGAGCGTCTCGATGCGATCGACCTTCGGCTGAAGAAACGTCTGGCCGGCATTGAAGGCAAACCCTACTTCGTGTTCCACGAAGCCTTCGACTACTTCGAAGACGCCTATGGCCTCAAGCACGCGGGCGTGTTCAGTGTCGCTGCGGAAGTACAACCCGGTGCCCAGCACGTGGCGGCGATGCGCACGCGTTTGCAGGAAGTCGGCAAGACTTGCGTGTTCAGCGAACCGCCGCTGCGTCCGCGTTTGGCTGAAACACTGGTGGCGGGGCTGCCGGTGAAACTGGCGGAACTGGATGCGCTGGGCGGGTACACGCCTGCGACTGCTCAGGGGTATGAGCAGCTGCTGGAGAAGCTGGGGAATGATTTGGCGGGGTGCCTGGAGTCGTTGTAACCCCATAAAAAGATTGCAGCCCCATGTAGGAGCCGGCTTGCTGGCGATGGACTCAAGGGCACCGCGTTTAACCATGCCCTACGCGTTATCGTTAACGACCATCGCCAGCAAGCCGGCGTCTACAGAGTTACGCATATCTCTGTGAGCTGCCGAAGGCTGCGATCTTTTGCCTTAAAGGGCGAAAGGCAACGGTGTATTGACCGTCTGCCGCTGCGCCAATCGCAACTGGAACTCCATCGGATCGTGAATCAACACGTCCTGACCGGCGAACGACTCCGCCGCAATCAAGCGTGACAGCCAGAACCTTACACACGCCACCCGCAACATCGTCGGCCACAGTTCGGCTTCGGCCGCCGTGAACGGACGCAACGCGGCATAAGCGCCCAACAAGGCCCGCGCTCGCGGTCCGTCGATCAAACCGTCGTCGTCCGAACACCAGTCGTTCAAGGCAATCGCCACGTCGTAGAGCATCGGCCCCGAGCAGGCGTTATAGAAGTCGATCAGCCCGGTCAGGTGCGTACCTTCGAACATCGTGTTGTCGCGGAACAGGTCGGCGTGGATGTTGGCGCGTGGCAGCGCCAGAATTTTCTCTTTCTGTTGTGCGATTTCGTCCAGCGCCCGTTGCAGCAGATTTTTTTGCTCGGCATTAACGTGCGATAGAAACTGCGTGCCTTCCTCCAGCATCCAGTCCAGGCCACGATCGGTTTTGCGCTTGATCATGTTGTTCTGGGTCGCCAGGTGCAGATGCCCCAGCAGCTCGCCCACCTGCGTGCAATGCTGCGCGTTGGCTTGCTTGATGTGCTTGCCGGCCAGGCGCGGTTGCAACAGCGCAGGCTTGCCGGCCAGTTCACGCAAGGCCACGCCGTCGGTGGTGCGGATCGCGTAAGGCACCGGCAGGTCGGCGTCATGCAGTACGTCGAGCAGTTCAATGAAGAACGGCATCTCCTGAACCGGGCCGCGCTCGATCAGGGTCAGGACGAATTCACCCTGCTCCAGACTGATAAAGAAATTGGTGTTTTCGCTACCGGCGGCAATCCCCTGGAAATCAAGCAGGCGGCCGAGGCCATAAGGGGCGAGAAAAGCTTCCAGCTCGGGCCGAGCCAGGGGGGTGAACACAGACATGTTTAAACTGCCAGTACGGGCGCCGCTGTTGGGCCAGCGCCGATTGAAATTAAGAAACTACTTCCACTCAAAGATTTTCCACGCGGGAATCAGCATATCTGGCTGATCCGAGCGGATGAAGTTTGCATCCGTCCCGTCAGAGCGCACCAGGAAATACGGTGGCGCACCCTTCGGCGTGACCTTGATCGCATACAGGAAACCGTTTTGGCGGTACTCCTGAATGACCTTGTCCCCTTCCGTGCGGATGGTAACTTCCGGTTCCGGCGATGGCGCATCGTCCGCCGCCATGGCGGCCAACGGTGTGATTGCAAACAAGCCAGCCAGCAACAGGCGATTTAGTGTGCGCATGATAACCTTGTCCCTTTGTCGTCAACGGTCCCGCTATTCTAGCGCCGGACCCGCCGAAAAGGTTGATCCTGCTCATGAGCCAAGCCCCCCTCGTCCTGGTGGACGGTTCTTCTTACCTGTACCGCGCCTTTCACGCGCTGCCACCGCTGACCACTTCCAAAGGCCTGCCGACCGGCGCGGTCAAGGGCGTGTTGAACATGCTCAAGAGCCTGCGCAAGCAATATCCGGACAGTCCGTTCGCCGTGGTGTTCGACGCCAAGGGTGGGACTTTTCGCGATGAAATGTACGCCGAATACAAGGCCAACCGTCCGAGCATGCCCGACGACATGCGCGTGCAGATCGAACCGCTGCACCAGAGCGTGATCGCCCTCGGGTTCCCGTTACTGTGCGTCGAAGGCGTCGAGGCCGATGATGTGATCGGCACCCTGGCCCGCAGCAGCGCGGCCGCCGATCGCCCGGTGATCATCTCGACCGGCGACAAGGACATGGCGCAACTGGTCGATGGTCACATTACCTTGGTCAACACCATGACCGGTAGCAGCATGGACGTGGACGGTGTGAAGGAGAAATTCGGCGTCGCTCCCGAGCAGATCATCGATTATCTGGCACTCATGGGCGATTCGTCCGACAACATCCCGGGCGTTCCGGGCATCGGTCCGAAGACCGCCTCCGGCCTGTTGGTTGGCGTGAATGGTGGCCTGACCGACCTCTATGCGCAGCTCGACATCGTCCCGACCCTGCCGATCCGTGGCGCCAAGACCCTGCCGGCCAAACTCGAAGAGCACAAGGAGATGGCATTCCTCTCCTATCAACTGGCGACCATCAAGGTCGACGTGCCTTTGGACATTGGCCTCGACGATCTGCAAATGGGTCCGGAAGATCCGGCGAAACTCTACGAGTTGTACACCCTGCTGGAATTCAAAAGCTGGCTGAACGACCTTGATCGCGACGCCAAACGCCTGGAGCTGAGCGCTGCCGCCGAGCCTGCACCGGCCGTCGACCTGTTCAGCGAACCCGAGGCCGAAGCACCGATCGTCGCTGCTGAAGCCGCTTACGAAACCATCCTCGATCAAGCGCGTTTCGATGTCTGGCTGGAAAAACTGAACAACGCCAAGCTGTTCGC
The DNA here is from genome assembly GCF_030417915.1 of Pseudomonas sp. C32. NCBI lineage: Bacteria > Pseudomonadati > Pseudomonadota > Gammaproteobacteria > Pseudomonadales > Pseudomonadaceae > Pseudomonas > Pseudomonas sp. C32. Next base: position 184,562 of record NZ_JAUHUK010000009.1, read on the forward strand.
CTTCGATACCGAAACCACCGGCATTGATGCGCAGCAGGCGCAACTGGTGGGGTTGTCGTTCGCGGTGCAGGCCAACGAAGCGGCCTACATCCCGTTGACCCATTCCTACATCGGCGTACCGCAGCAGCTGGATCGCGACACCGTCCTGCGCGCGCTGAAGCCGATCCTGGAAGATCCGAACAAGCTCAAAGTGGGTCAGCACGCCAAGTTCGACATCAACATCCTGGCCAACTGCGCCATCGGCGGCGATCAAGCCAACGGCATCACCGTGCGCGGCGTTGCGTTCGACACCATGCTCGAGTCTTACGTCCTCAATTCGACGGCGACTCGCCACGACATGGACAGCCTGGCGCTGAAATACCTGGATCACACCACGGTGAGTTTCCAGGACATCGCCGGCAAAGGCGTGAAGCAGCTGACGTTTGACCAGATCGCTCTTGAACAGGCCGGTCCGTATGCGGCCGAAGACGCTGACATCACCTTGCGTCTGCATCAGGTCCTGCATGAAAAGCTCAGCGCCATCCCGAGCCTGGCCAGCGTGCTGACCGACATCGAAATCCCCTTGGTGCCGGTGCTGGCGCGCATCGAGCGCCAAGGCGCTTTCGTTGATGCCGCGTTGCTCGGCATTCAAAGCATCGAGTTGGGTGACAAGATGGTCGCGCTGGAGCGTGAAGCCTTCGAGATTGCCGGGGAAGAGTTCAACCTTGGATCGCCCAAGCAACTGGGCGTGATCCTCTACGAAAAACTCGGTCTGCCGGTGCTGAAGAAAACCGCCAAGGGCCAGCCGTCCACCGCCGAAGAGGTGCTGGCGAAACTGGCCGAGGACGACTACCGGTTGCCTAAGGTGCTGATGGAATACCGTTCCATGAGCAAGCTGAAAAGCACCTACACCGACCGCTTGCCGGAACAGATCAACCCGCGCACCGGGCGGATTCACACGTCGTATCATCAGGCGGTGGCGTCCACCGGCCGGCTGTCCTCCAGCGATCCGAACCTGCAGAACATTCCGGTGCGCACGGCTGAAGGGCGTCGCATTCGTCAGGCTTTCGTGGCACCGACCGGTTACAAATTACTCGCAGCGGACTATTCGCAGATCGAACTGCGGATCATGGCGCACCTGTCCAAAGATGAAGGGTTGATGAACGCCTTCCGCCACAATCTGGACGTGCATACCGCGACCGCCGCCGAGGTCTTCAAGGTGGACGACCTGGCGAACGTGACCTCCGACCAGCGCCGCAGCGCCAAGGCGATCAACTTCGGCCTGATCTACGGCATGGGTGCGCAGAAGCTCGGCAAGGACATTGGCGTCGACACCAAGACCGCCAAGGCTTACATCGATACGTACTTCGCCCGTTATCCCGGCGTTCGCCAGTACATGGATCGCACTCGTGCCCAAGCGGCCGAGCAAGGTTTCGTGGAGACGTTCTTTGGACGGCGCCTGTACCTGCCGGACATCAACTCCAACAAGCCGCAAGAACGCGCTGCCGCTGAGCGCACGGCGATCAACGCGCCGATGCAGGGCACCGCTGCAGACATCATCAAGAAAGCCATGGTCGCGGTGGATGACTGGCTGACAGCCTCGGGCCTGGACGCCAAAGTCATCCTGCAGGTGCACGATGAACTGGTGCTTGAGGTGCGTGAGGATCTGGTCGATCAGGTCCGCGAAGAAATTCGCGTGCACATGAGCGAAGCGGCGAAGCTCGATGTTCCGCTGCTGGTGGAAGTCGGCGTCGGAAACAACTGGGATGAGGCTCACTAACCCGTCTGAAAAGGCCACGGCCCCCTGTAGGAGCGAGCCCGCTCGCGAAGGTGTATCAGCCACATTGACTTGGATGACACTCCATCGCGAGCAAGCTCGCTCCAACAGAGAAATCATCGTTTCTGCGCGGCGAAATGCCGCGGCAGAGGGGGCGAGGGCTGCTTAGTTCGAAGCGTTCTTGGGGTTATTCCAAAGCTAATCGAAAAAAATCTGAACTAATCTTCGATTCAGGCACTCAGAGTTACTGAATGGCTGGTGAAGCCCTTCGAGCTCCTATGTTGTGTTAAGTGTTGGCAGATATCTGGACCCCGCCCTAGCGGTCTAGAATTTGAACCCCGGAACTTCCCCCTCCCCATAAGAAGTCCGGGGTTTTTTTTGCCTGAAGAAAACTGCCTGAGTGCGTCACAGGCAGTTTTTCTCGCTTATTCGGCTTCTGCTTCGGAGCCCTTGTCCGCCAATTCCATCCACCCTGCCAATACAGTGTAGGCGTCTTCCAGGCCCATGCGCTTGGGGGCCGAAAACAGCTGAATGGTCACGAGATCGCCCCAGCCCTTGCGGATTTCCGCTTGAACCTTGAGCAGCGTGTTCTTGGCGGCGCCGTAGGTCAGCTTGTCCGCTTTGGTCAGCAGAATGTGCATCGGCATGCCCGCGGCCACGGCCCAGTCGAGCATCAGCAGGTCGAAATCGGTCATCGGATGGCGGATGTCCATCATCAGAATCAGACCCTTCAAACTCTCGCGGCCGCCGAGATAGGCTTCCAGGTGACGCTGCCAGTGTTGCTTGAGCGGAATCGGTACTTTTGCATAACCGTAGCCCGGCAGGTCGACCAGACGGCGTTCATCGTCTAGCTTGAAGAAATTCAACAGTTGCGTGCGACCCGGGGTTTTCGAGGTCCGCGCCAGGCTGGCGTGGGTCAGGGTGTTCAGTGCACTCGATTTGCCAGCGTTGGAACGCCCGGCGAAGGCGACTTCAAAGCCTTCGTCATCCGGACATTGGTCGACTTTGGCGGCGCTGAGCATGAAGGTGGACTGTTGGCACAGACCGAGGATGGGATTCTTGAGTTGCATGGGATTTCCGATGTGGGCGGCGCCAGGAATAGGTGCGGCAAGCAGTGTCGCTTCCGTTTCAGTGACGCCAGTATATAATGCCGCAGATTTTGTGTGCGCTTTGTCCCAGCGTAGGATGAAGTTCACGAGAGCGACAGACCTTGATTGCGCACTAGAACGCAGCACGCTCTCAACCCTGAAAAGGTCGTTTTATGACGAAATGGCTGCTAGCTGCCGGTGTCTTGATGCCGCTTTACAGCGCTCAGGCTACACAGGATCCGGAAGCTGTGTACAACCGTGTTTGTGGTGCCTGTCATTCCGGCCAGCTTCCAACGGCGCCCCGCAAGGGCGATCAGGAAGCCTGGACGCCGAGGTTGGCGAAAGGTATGGAGACGCTGGTGCAACACGTGACCCAGGGTTTCAAGGCGATGCCGCCGCGTGGTTTGTGCATGGACTGCAGTGCCGAGGATTACCAAGCCATCATCCATTGGATGAGCGAGTAAGCCCGGTCCATAACTCTTCAACCCTTAGCCGTAGTTGGATTAGCTGATGAACAAATTGATCGTGAGTCTGCTGTTGACCATGGGGATCTCCGGCATTGCCAATGCTGCAGGTGAGCCAGTAAAACCCGGTGACGCCGCCGCAGGCCAGGCAAAAGCCGCCGTATGTGGCGCTTGCCACGGACCGGATGGCAACAGCATGGCGCCAAACTTTCCAAAACTGGCGGGTCAGGGCGAACGCTACCTGACCAAGCAGCTGCACGACATCAAGTCGGGCAAGCGCACGGTTCTGGAAATGACCGGCCTGCTGACCAACCTGAGCGATCAGGACCTGGCGGACATCGCCGCTTACTTCGCCAGCCAGAAAGGCAGCGTCGGCGCCGCCGATCCGAAAATCGTGGCACGGGGTGAAGCACTGTTCCGTGGCGGCGACATGGCCAAGGGCCTGCCATCCTGCACCGGCTGTCACTCGCCAAACGGCACCGGCAACGCTGCCGCCGGTTTCCCGCACCTGGGTGGCCAGCACGCTCAATACGTCGCCAAGCAACTGACTGATTTCCGCAAGGAAGAAGGCGGTCGCACCAACGATGGCGATGCGAAAACCATGCAGACCATCGCCAAGCGCCTGAGCGACGAAGACATCGCCGCAGTGTCCAGCTACATTCAGGGCCTGCACTAAGACCGACGAATCGGGCGTGACGCGGTTGCATATCTCTTGCAACGTTAACGCTCGATTAATCCGTCACAGCAAGTATAAAAAGGGTGGCTTTGGCCGCCCTTTTTTGTGGCCGCTGCCGCTACACTACAGAACTCGAGCCCGCCGCGATCTGTCTGAGAACAGGTCGCGCGAGGCGATAAAATTGTCCAGGAGTAAAGCATGCGTAATCTGATCATCAGCGCCGTTTTTGCCGCTGCCAGCCTGTTCGGCATGACTGCCCAGGCCGCCGAAGCCCCAGCCGCCCCTTATGTCGAACTGACCAATCCGGTTCCGGTTGCCGTGCCTGGCAAGATCGAAGTGGTTGAGCTGTTCTGGTACGGCTGCCCGCATTGCTACGCTTTCGAGCCGGTGATCAATCCATGGGTCGAGAAGCTGCCTTCCGACGTGAACTTCGTCCGTATCCCTGCCATGTTCGGTGGCCCTTGGAACGCACACGGCCAGCTGTTCCTGACCCTCGAAGCGATGGGTGTCGAGCACAAGGTCCATACCGCGGTGTTCGAAGCGATTCAGAAAGAGCACAAAAAGCTGACCGACAAGAATGACATGGCCGATTTCCTGGCCACCCAGGGCGTCGACAAGGACAAATTCCTGGCGACTTTCGATTCTTTCGCCATCAAAGGCCAAATCACCAAAGCCACTGAACTGGCCAAAAAATATGAAATCACCGGCGTTCCAACCTTGATCGTCAACGGCAAGTATCGCTTCGACGTGGGCTCTGCCGGCGGTGCCGAACAAGCCTTGCAACTGGCCGATAAACTGATCGACAAAGAGCGAGCGGCTAATAAGGCTGCCGCCAACTAAGGGCATCGTTTTCCATGCGCCGCTGGGGTACTGAACGCATCGTTGGCCTGCATGATCCGCGGGTTAACGAGCACCATCTGGAGTCGACGGGCCTGCCCGCAGACAGTCGTTTGCGCCTGCTCAGTTTCAATATTCAGGTCGGCATCAGTACCGAGCGCTATCGGCACTACCTGACGCGGGGCTGGCAACATCTGCTGCCCCACACCGGGCGCGCCGGTAATCTGCAGAAGATCGGCAATCTGCTGGGCGACTTCGATCTGGTCGCCTTGCAGGAAGCCGATGGCGGCAGCCTGCGTTCAGGTTACGTCAATCAGGTCGAACACCTGGCCCAGCTCGGCGCATTCCCCTACTGGTATCAACAGCTCAATCGCAATCTCGGCCGTCTCGGCCAGCACAGCAATGGCGTGCTCAGCCGTCTGCGCCCATGGGCGATCGAGGACCATCCATTGCCTGGGCCAAAAGGCCGTGGAGCGATTCTGGTGCGCTTCGGCGAAGGTCCGGAGGCACTGGTGGTGGTCATGATGCATCTCGCGCTCGGTGCGCGTACTCGAAGCCTGCAATTGGCTTATATCCGCGAGCTCATTGGTGGCTATAAGCACCAGGTGCTGATGGGCGACATGAACACCCATGCCAGTGACCTGCTGCAAAACTCTCCATTGCGTGACCTCGGCCTGCTGGCCCCGCAGCTGGAAGCGACGTTCCCCAGCTGGCGCCCACAGCGCTGCCTGGACCATATTCTTTTGAGTCCGACCCTGACCCTTGAAAAGGTCGAGGTGCTGGCCCAACCCATTTCCGATCACCTGCCGGTCGCGGTAGAGATTCGTCTGCCGGGTTCGCTCACGGCCGATGCATTGCCCGCGTTGAGTCCTGCCCTTCGCGGAACCCCTGAATGAGCGACGAAACACAGCGCTGGAAAGAGAAGTACCTCAAAAGCATCGAACAACAGGAAAAACTCGAACGCCGTTGGGATGCACGACTCGACCTGTTGCGGCGCGGGCTGGTGCGCAGCACCTTGGCGGCGGAAGGCACCGACCGCGCCGTGGACCAGTGCATGAAGGAAATGCGCGAAGTCGTGCGTACCGATGACATGGACGCCGGCCTGGCGGCGTTGATTCCGCGTCTGGAAAAAGCCGTGCTCGACTCTGAGCAACGCCGCGAAACCCGGATCAACCAGACCAGCGCCGCCCTGACCGCGCTGGTCACTCAGTTGCAAACACTGCCGTTGCCACGGGAAGTGAGTCGGCCGCTCAAGAGTTTTGCCAAACAACTGGATGCCCGAGTGGGTCAGGCGCGTGAGATTCCATTGTTGCTCAGTGAGCTGAGTGGTCTGCAAGGTAAAGCGCTGAGCCAGCTTGAGAACCCGGCCGAGCAGGATCGACCGGGTCTGTTGCAGCGGTTGTTTGGACATCGTGATGCGGAGGCAGCGAACACCCCGGATGCCCCTGCGGCGCCTGTCAGCGTCGAGCCACCTACGGCCCGGCAACCTTTGGTCGAGGTGTCGAAGCCACAGTCACTGGCGCCCGAACCCCGGCTTACCGAATTACTTGTGCCGGCCGACGATTCAATCGTCCAGCCGCTTGTTGTGGGCCATCCCGAACCTGCTCCAGTAAGCGAAACCCAGGAGCAACAGGCCCCCGAGACGCTGCTGCCAATTACTGTATCGGCCATCAACCCCGATGAACTGATCACCCAGGCATCGGCAGAAAACGCGCCCCGTCCACCGACCGCCACGGTTGAAATCACCCCGGTCGATCCGGCGTTATCCGAGCACATCCTTTACGCCCTGCCAGACTCCCCCGAGCCGTCTTACAGCTCGGTGGCCAGCCATATTGAAGACACACTGCTGGGCCTGCTGGAGAACCTGACGTTGCCCGAGCGCCATCGACCGCAAGCCGAGTCCATGCGTGATCGTCTGAAAAATGGTTTGAACTGGTACGAATTGCTGCCGATCCTCGACGATTTCGCGACGTTGATGCTGGCGATTACTGATAGTGGCCAGCACGAATTCGAAGCCTACCTGCAGCGACTCAACGAGCGTCTTGAGTCGTTCCAGAGCAACCTTCAGGCAGCCAGCGCCGGTCACGCCGACAACCGTTCGGCCGCACGCGAGATGGACACGCAGATCCGCGAACAGGTCGACGGTTTGCAGAGCAGCATGCAAGAAGCGGCGGATCTGGACGATCTCAAAGTCGTCCTGGAAAACCACCTAGAAGGCCTGCTCGGCACCATGGACGAGCACCAGAAAAAACGCGACGAACGCGAGCAAGAGGTCGCCGCACGCCTGCACAGTCTGGCGGAACGGGTCGCCCATATGGAGCAGGAAGCCCAAGGTTACCGCGAACACCTTGAAGAGCAGCGCCAGAAAGCCTTGATCGATCCGTTGACCGGGCTGCCCAATCGGGCCGCCTGGAGCGAGCGGCTGGAGGATGAAGTCAAACAGTGGCAGCAACATGGCAACACGTTGTTGCTGGCCATGCTCGACCTCGATCATTTCAAGCGCATCAATGATAACTACGGGCACCTGGCGGGCGACAAAGTGTTGAAAATCATTGCCGGTGTGTTGCGCAAGCGGCTGCGTGGTACGGATTTCATTGCCCGGTTCGGTGGTGAAGAGTTTGTCCTGTTGATGCCTTCCATGGTGCCTGCGGCCGGTCTGAAACTGCTGGAAAACCTCCGTGCTGCCATCGAGGCCTGCCCGTTTCACTTCAAGGGTGAGCCGGTGACCATCACCATTTCTATGGGGATGACAGCGTTGCGCCCGGGCGAGCATAGCGATCAGGCGCTTAAAAGGGCCGATCAGGCGTTATATCGAGCGAAAAATGCAGGTCGTAATCGGGTCGAACCGGGCTGATCGCCAATTGTTCCATTATGTTTAATTCAGCGTGAATGCCGTCCGTGTTCGGGACGGTACGTTACACTGTTGCATTATCGACTCCTGCGTACTGCCTCTCGCCATGAAATATTTCGCCCTCATCGTGTCTCTGATCCTGCTGGCCGGCTGTGCCAGCGGCCCTCGATTCGACACCCGTCACAAGTCTGCCAATTTCGACAGCCGCATCCAGTTCGTGGTGGTGCACTACACCAATGCCTCAATGGAGCGTTCGCTGCAATTGCTGACCCATGGCGAGGTCAGCAGTCATTACCTGATCGGTGATGACAAGGGCGCCACCATTTTCAAGCTGATGGACGAAAGCCAGCGTGCCTGGCACGCCGGTGAAAGCGAGTGGGACGGCAGGACCTGGCTGAACTCCAGCTCCATCGGCATCGAAATCGTCAATCCGGGCTTCAAGGACACCCCGACCGGCCGGCTCTGGTATCCGTACACCGAGGATCAGATTCAGTCCTTGATCGTGCTGCTCAAGGACATCAGCAAGCGCTACACCATCAATCCTCGCTACATCATCGGTCACAGTGACATCGCACCGCTGCGCAAACTGGACCCGGGCCCGCTGTTCCCCTGGAAGCGCCTCGCCGCCGAGGGTATCGGCATCTGGCCGAACGAACAGGCCGTGGCGCGCCAGCAAATGCAGTTCGCCGCACAATTGCCGAGCATCAGCTGGTTTCAGTCGCAATTGGCACGATTAGGCTATTCCACGCCACAAACCGGTGAGCTGGATGTTGCAACACGGCATGTGATCGCAGCGTTTCAGATGCGTTTCCGGCCAGCCCGTTTCGACGGCACGCCGGATGCGCAAACGGCGGCGATGTTGATGGTCTTAAATCAGACAAAATAATGACGACCGCCCGACGGTGCGGGCGCTTTCTCAATCAGCAGCTATAACTCATTGGTAATTCGCCGGAATTCCACAATGGCTGCTGCTCGAGATACCTTTCGAAGTTGGTTCTATCACCCCTGGTTTCTGGGGTTGATGGCGGCTGTCTTGAGCACAGGCATGTTGATGACAGGCAGTCTGTTCGTCGCACTGCATCAGGTTGAGCAAAACGAGAGCGAGGAAATGAACGCTCAGGGCGAACGTTTCCTCGCCCGTCTGGAACAACTTTTCGGGCAGTTGCGAGAAAGTCTCGACGACCTTGAGGCCCAGCCGTTAAGAGGCTGCGACGATGAGATGATCGCGACCTTGCAGGCGGTCAGTTTCAATTACCGTTTCGTTTACGAAGCAGCCTACATGGATGCTTCGCGTGTCTGCTCAAATCGACCGCGTCAGGAAGGGTTGTCGCTGATTCGACCGCCAGACATCGAAGGCCCTACCTACAGTTACTGGCTCAATACCACGACTGAACCCGACGAAAACCGTGCCGCGCTGATGCTCGGGCGCGGCAATTTTCGCGTGGCGACGTCTCGTGGGCATTTGACCGACATGGTCGATCTGTCGCCGGGTAGCAGCCTGCTGGTTGTTCTGGACGATGGCGCGCGGGCCATTCCGGTGCTGGGGGTCTCACAGCCCTGGCCACCGAAAAAAGGCTGGCCACCGAAAAATCGAGACGCGCTGCAAATTACCGGGACGCGCCTGATTTACCGCATGCCCACCGACAACCCGGAATACCAATTGGTGTTGATCAGTCCACGTAGCGGCATGCATGTGCCGACGGTCTGGTGGTGGTTGTTGCCGGCCAGTTTGGCGTTGGGTGTGTGCGTGGGATTCCTGGTGTTTCTGCTGGTGCGTCAGCGACAGTCGCTGGACGCCGAGCTGACCGGCGCGATTCGACGCGGCGAGTTGCAGGTGTTGTATCAACCGATCTTCGACCTCGATAGCCGTAACTGTGTGGGCGCTGAAGCCCTGCTGCGTTGGCGCAGGCCGGACGGCACACTGACCAGTCCCGATCTGTTCATTCCAATGGCGGAGAACACCGGGCAAATTCGCCAGATGACAGACTTCGTGCTGCAACGCCTGCTTGAACAACTCGGGCAACTGCTGCGCGCCAATCCTCAGCTCTACATTTCGGTCAATCTCGCGGCGTGTGACGTGATGGTTCCGCGGATCGGCCAGGTCATGGAGCGGTTGCTGACACTGCATCGGGTCGCGGCCCGGCAGATTGCCTTCGAGGTCACCGAGCGCGGCCTGATCGATGTGGTAGTGGCCCGGGAAAACCTGCAAGCCTTGCGGGATGTCGGGCATCAGGTGTTGATCGATGATTTCGGTACCGGCTATTGCAGCCTCGCCTACCTGCAAACCTTGCCGGTGGACTGCCTGAAAATCGACAAGGCGTTTATCGACGCCCTGGGCCATGACGCCGCCAGCAGTGGTGTGGCTCCGCACATCATCCACATGGCCCAGTCACTGCACCTCAAGGTGATTGCCGAGGGCATCGAACATGAAGCCCAGGCTGCGTTACTCAGCAGCGAGGGCGTGAAGTTCGGTCAGGGCTGGCTGTTCGCCCAGGCCCTGAGCGCGGTGCAGTTCATTGAACTGATCACCCGAGGGCGCCGCCGCACGGTGCGACGATTGGATGATGAAGCCTGACGCCGCTCTAAACGGTCAGCGCCATGTAGAACTGTGTGCCCTGTCCTGGTCGTGAATAGACGCCCATCCGACCGCCATGCAATTGCACGATTTCCTTGCACAGGGCCAGACCGAGCCCGGCACCGCCCTTCTTGCGCCCGACCTGCACGAACGGTTCAAAGATCCGTCCTTGCTGGCCGTAGGCAATGCCTTCGCCATTGTCTTCAACGCTGATGATCACCCGATCGCCATGCCGTCGGGCCTGCAGACGTATGCGCCCGCCCGAGCCGGTGTGGCGCAGCGCGTTGTCGATCAGGTTATCGAGTACCCGGTCCAATTGCAGCTGGTCAGCTTGCAGCCAAGGCAACGGTCCCTGCACTTCTACCAGCAGGTCGATTTCCTTTTCGCTGGCTGATTCGGCAAAGCGTGTTTGAGCCTGCTCCAGCAAATCCTCGATGGAACAGGGTGTCAGGGTGAGTTTTTGCAAGCCGTTCTGGTAGCGGGAGAAGTTCAGCAGGTCGTTGATCAGTTGCATCAGGCGCTGCATCTCTTCGTTGACCGTGTCCAGCAGATCGGCCTCCCGGGAGTCAGGGGCAAAGTGCGCACGTTCGCGAAACAGACCGAACGCCATGTGCATGCCGGTGACCGGTGTTCGCAACTCATGAGACGCTCGTAACACGAACTCGCTGCGTACCCGTTCGAAGGCCCGCTGTTCCGTTACGTCATGCAGCACCATCACGGCACCGAGAATATGGCCCTGGGTATGGCTGACCGGGGTCAGGCTGTAGGTCAACACGCGCGCTTCACCGTCGACCTCGATGCTCAAATCGTCCGGCGCTCGCTCCAGCGTGCCGCCGCGCAGGACCAGTTGCAGCTGCGGATCGAGTTCAGGGCGCTCCAATGCCGTGCCCAAGCCCTGCCCCAAGCGGTCAGAGTCCCAGCCGAGTTGGCGTTGGGCCACGGGGTTGAGGTGCTCCAGGTTGCCCTGGCGGTCGATCATCAGTAGACCGTCGTCGATACTGTCGAGGACTGCCTGCAAACGCTGCTGACCTGCCAGAAGCTCGTCGACGTTGGTGGCCTGATGGTCACGCAATGCTTCGGCCATGATCCCGAAACGCCGGGTCAGTTGGTTCAACTCCGCAGCCGACGAGATCGGCAGGGTGACGTCGAAATTACCTTGGCCGATGTTATCCGCTGCCTGGACCAGGGCTTCAATCGGCGCTCCGAAACGCCGAGCAAGGGCATGGGCGGTGACGAAGCCGATGATCAGCACTGCCAGTCCCACCAGCCCGAGTAACCCGGCTACCAGAAGCGCACGTTCACGGGCCTGTTGCTGGATCAGGTTGATGGCGTCCAGCGCGCGTTTGTGTTCGATGATCAAGCCATTACGCAGTGCGTTGAACTTGTCGGCGAGGTCATTGTGGCTGCCGAGGACATTTGTGGTGTTCGGGGACAGCTCATACGCCTGGATGAAGCTCTGGTAATCCGCCTTGGCTTTTCTGAATCCGTACTCGTTGCCTTTCTCGTCTTGTGGCTCTTGGGCGATACCTTCTTCAAGCAAACTGAAGTATTGCTGCTTGGAGGCTTCGAAGGCATTTGGATCGGGTTTGTCGCTGAGCAGGATGACCAGTTGGTCGCCCAGGGTCTGACGTAGCTTGAGACCCAGATCCAGAGTGGCGAAATTGTTGCGGATCAGCGATTCCTGGCTAGCCGCCATCTGCATCACGCCGATCAGCCCGAGTAGCAGCCCGAACAAGGCTGCGGTGATGAGTGCGGAAATGCTCAGGAAGAGCCGTGTCCTCAACTTCATCGCCAGTTTCATTGGCAGTGGCTCACAAGTTGTACTGCTTGCGTTTGCGGTACAGCGTCGAAGCATCGATGCCGAGGGTTTTGGCGGCTTGGTCGAGCGTGTCGGCGGTGGCCAGGACTGCGCCGATGTGGGCTTTTTCCAGTTCGTCCAGGCTCAGCGCCGCGCCGATACGTGGCGCATTGTTGACCGGGGTTTCGGCCATGCCCAGGTGGTTGATCTCGACGCGCTCCTGCGGGCAGATGATGCTCGCGCGTTCGACGACATTGCGCAGCTCGCGGATGTTGCCCGGCCAGCGGTAGCTCAGCAGCGCTTCCCGCGCCTCATCGCTGAAGGCCCGTGCCGGACGTGCGTACTCTTTGACGAACCGCGCCAGGAACCGATCGGCGAGGGTGAGAATATCTTCGCGGCGTTCACGCAGCGGCGGCAGGTGCAAAGTAATGACGTTCAGTCGATAGAGCAGATCTTCGCGGAAGCGGCCGTCACGCACCATGTCCTCAAGGTTGAGGTTGGTGGCCGCGAGGATGCGCACATCGGCGCGACGGGTCACGGGATCGCCGACGCGTTCATACTCCTTGTCCTGGATGAAGCGCAGCAACTTTGGCTGCAACGTCAGTGGAAAATCGCCGATTTCGTCAAGAAACAACGTGCCACCGTCAGCCTGGTTGACGCGACCCAGGGTGCTTTCGCTCGCCCCGGTGAATGCGCCACGGCTATGGCCGAAGAGCTCGCTTTCCATGAGCTCGGCCGTCAGCGACGGGCAATTGATCGTGACGCAGGATTTCTTCGCCCGCTTGCTCCAGCCGTGGATCGCCTGGGACAACTCACCCTTGCCGGTGCCGGATTCGCCAAGAATCAGGATGTTGGCGTCGGTGGTGGCGACCTGTCGGGCGGTTTCGAGAACCACCTTCATGGCCGGACTGTGGGAGTCCAGACCATCCTTGGGTTTGCGTACCTCACCTTCCAGGGCTTCCAGGCGCGCCGACAGTTGCCGCACCTCCAATTGCTTGGCGGTGGCCAGTCGCAATTGATCAGGGCTGCATGGCTTGACCAGATAGTCGGCGGCACCGGCCTGGATGGCGTCCACTGCCGTGTCGACGGCCGAGTGCGCCGTGACAATCACGACCCGCATCCAGGGCGCTTGTACGCGCATTTGCGCCAGCACATCGAGCCCGTTGTCTTCGCCAAGGCGCAAATCGAGGAAGCACAGATCGAAAACCTGACGTTGCAGCAACGTCTCTGCCTGCGCGGCGCTGGTGGCAGTGGCCACGCTGTAGCCTTCGTCTTCGAGGCAATATCGGAAAGTACGCAGGATGGCGGATTCATCGTCCACCAGCAGAATACGGCCTTGATGCTCAGTGGCTGATTCCATTTTCCTACGCTCCTTAGTGAATGGTCTGAATTTAGTCCCGGAAAAATCGGGCAAGTTGCATGGTTGATTCTGAGCCATTCCTGCACAGAGAGGGTAGCGCTCATCTCAATGATCAGTTAGCAGCCTGATTCTTTGGGTCTTTTAATAGAATCCCGGTTTCAGACAACGTCCTGCGTCCATTTCTGACATCTGCGCCCTCCTCGCAATTCCAAAAAAATTACGACTTCCTTGATTGGGATCGTGCAATTCGCACGGTTCTAGGGTCGGCATCGTGCAGGATGCGCCTGAAGTGATTTTCGTTAAGTTGATAACGTATTGATTTAAAAGGTGTTTTGTTCTCAAAAAAATCTGGCATGCAGGGTGCAATGGTCTGATTAACCAGGGCATTCAAGAACAAACGCCCGTCAATCCCGACTTGATTGGGAGGAGCTTCAGGATGAACCGTCAACGTGCCGCCCACTTGCGCCTATCGCCGCTGTATTTCCAGCAAGGCTTGTTCGCTGCTCTGGCGCTGATGATCACATTGATCGGCGGCCAGCAGTTTGTGCGCTGGGAGCAGAGTCAGCAGCCAGACGCGGCGCGCCCAACGTTTCAGTACCCGACCCAAACCCAATTCAGCGCTGTCAGCAGCCAGGCCGACAGCACCCCGATGCGAATGATGGACGTCGACCAGGCCCAGCCTGTGGACGAGATGCGTCCCCAGGAGCGTTGGGTGTTCTAGGCAATACACCTGTCGCCTTTGATGCGCCGGGAAACGCAGCACCTTTAATAGACGCGTAAGGAGAATCACCATGTTGAGCTGGGCAATCACATTCCTGATCATTGCCATTGTCGCTGCCGTACTGGGCTTCGGTGGTATCGCGGGCACCGCCACGGGTATCGCCAAGATTCTGTTTGTCGTGTTCCTGGTGATGTTCATTGCTTCCTTCTTCTTTAGCCGTCGCGGTCGCGGCTGACATGAGCGGTTTGTCGAAAACACTGGCAGCCGCCCTGCTGTTGGGCGGTAGTGCCAGGGCTTGCCGACATGCCTGATCTGCGTATGCAGGGTTTGTTGAAAGATCAGAATTTGTACAGGAAAGAGGCCGCCGCGCTTCTTTCCATCTGCGCCACCTGAGGAAGGCCGGCGCATGACCATGGGGTCGGGACGTTCTGCCTGTGTCAGGGGCGGAGTGACCTACGGGTACAGGGAGTGCCTGCGCGAGGGCCGGGTCAGGAAAAGCTGCGTCGCAAGTTCGCCGACCGACCCAGGCTCGACGGACTTGCGAAGGGCTTGATCACACATACGCTTGAGACCGTCATTCCTTCGTTTTTCCTCTCCCGTTGGTCATCTGCGCTCACAAACATGATTTGCGCAGCAATCTCTGTGACCGTATATCGAGAAAAATAACCGTTATTTTGCTGTGATTTTTCTCGCCATCACGTGGGATTTTGCTGAAAAAACCACGATCCTGCCCTGCTCAAAAAACAACCAACCTGCTCTGTGATGACCGGTTCACGGCGCTTATGCCTGCTGAAATGTCGTATTCGAACCGATTGCGACGTCGCTTTCAGTAAAAAAACCTCATGCCGATTCGGCATGGGGTAGGCGTTTACGGCATTAGACGTCGCTTCCTTGCATCGGAATAGTTGCGCCTTTTTTCGCCTGCCAGAGAGCTATTAACAAGTGCTCCGGGGCTCCTTATACGGGGGCAGATGCACAGACGGTTTCGCCACAAGCGGGCCAGTCCATGCGTCTGTCCGAGTCAAACTGAAGTAAGGGTAAAGATATGAAGAAGGCAAAGCTTAGCCTCGCCTGGCAGATCCTCATCGGTCTGGTATTGGGGATTGCAATCGGTGCGCTGCTCAACCATTTCAGTGCCGAAAAAGCCTGGTGGATCAGCAACGTCCTGCAACCGGCAGGCGATATCTTTATCCGTCTGATCAAGATGATTGTGATCCCGATCGTGATCTCTTCGCTGATCGTCGGCATTGCCGGTGTGGGTGATGCGAAGAAACTCGGTAGCATCGGCCTCAAAACCATCATCTACTTTGAAGTCGTCACCACCATTGCCATCGTCGTAGGCCTGCTGATGGCCAACCTGTTCCATCCGGGTGCCGGCATCGACATGAGCACGCTGGGAACGGTGGATATCTCCAAGTACCAGGCGACGGCGGCGGAGGTCCAGCATGAACACGCGTTCATTGAGACCATCCTCAACCTGATCCCGTCGAACATCTTCGCGGCCATGACCCGCGGCGAAATGCTGCCGATCATCTTCTTCTCCGTGCTGTTCGGTCTCGGTCTGTCGAGCCTCAAGCCAGAGTTGCGTGATCCGCTGGTCACGATGTTCCAGGGCGTGTCGGAAAGCATGTTCAAGGTCACCCACATGATCATGAACTACGCCCCGATCGGCGTCTTCGCACTGATCGCGGTAACCGTGGCCAACTTCGGTTTCGCTTCCCTGCTGCCGCTGGCGAAACTGGTGATCCTGGTTTACGTCGCCATCGCCTTCTTCGCCTTCGTGGTGCTGGGCCTGATCGCACGCCTGTTCGGCTTCTCGGTGATCAAGCTGATGCGCATCTTCAAGGATGAGCTGGTGCTGGCCTACTCCACCGCTTCCTCCGAGACCGTGCTGCCGCGCGTGATCGAGAAGATGGAAGCCTACGGCGCACCGAAAGCCATTTGCAGCTTCGTGGTACCGACCGGCTACTCGTTCAACCTCGACGGTTCGACCCTGTATCAAAGCATCGCGGCGATCTTCATTGCTCAGCTGTACGGCATTGACCTGTCGGTCGGCCAGCAACTGCTGCTGGTCCTGACCCTGATGGTCACCTCCAAAGGCATCGCCGGCGTACCGGGCGTGTCCTTCGTGGTACTGCTGGCAACTCTGGGCAGCGTTGGTATTCCGCTGGAAGGTCTGGCGTTCATCGCCGGTGTCGACCGCATCATGGACATGGCGCGTACCGCACTGAACGTGATCGGCAACGCCCTGGCCGTACTGGTTATCTCGCGTTGGGAAGGCATGTACGACGATGCCAAGGGCCAGCGCTACTGGAACTCCCTGCCACACTGGCGCAGCAAGGAAAAGCTGCCGGCTGGTGAAGTTTCCAGCAACTGACACCCTCTGTAGAAACCGGCTTGCTGGCGATGAACGATAACGCGATGTGACAGATACACCGCGGTGCAGCAATCGCCAGCAAGCCGGCTCCTACAGATGTGTAGCGCATAGACAAACCCCGGAGAAATCCGGGGTTTGTCGTTTCTGGCCACCCCGCTATCATTCGCGCATCTTTTGGGGGATTTGACTGATGCTTAATGGCCTGTGGCTTGGCTTCTTCGTTGTGGCCGCAATATCGGCGCTGGTGCAGTGGCTGGTCGGCAGTAATGCCGGGATTTTTGCGGCGATGGTGGAGAGCATTTTCGCCATGGCCAAGCTGTCGGTCGAAGTGATGGTCCTGCTGTTCGGCACCCTCACCCTCTGGCTCGGCTTTCTGCGGATCGCCGAGAAAGCCGGGATCGTCGAATGGCTGGCCAAGGCGCTCGGCCCGCTGTTTTTGCGCCTCATGCCGGAAGTCCCGCCCGGTCACCCGGCCATCGGCCTGATCACCCTGAACTTCGCCGCCAACGGCCTGGGCCTGGACAACGCAGCCACGCCGATTGGCCTCAAAGCCATGAAGGCCCTGCAGGAGCTCAATCCCAGCGCCACCATCGCCAGTAACGCGCAGATCCTGTTCCTGGTGCTCAACGCGTCGTCCCTGACGCTGTTGCCGGTGACGATCTTCATGTACCGCGCCCAACAAGGCGCGCCTGACCCGACGCTGGTGTTCCTGCCCATTCTGCTGGCCACCAGTTGCTCGACCATCGTCGGCTTTTTATCCGTGGCCTTCATGCAACGCCTGCGCATCTGGGACCCGGTGGTGCTGGCCTACATGATTCCCGGTGCCCTCATCCTCGGTGGCTTCATGGCGCTGTTGGGCACGATGTCGGCCGCCGCACTGGCCGGTTTGTCATCGATCCTCGGCAACCTGACGCTGTTCGGTCTGATCATGCTGTTCCTTGTGATCGGCGCGCTGCGCAAAGTGAAGGTCTACGAGGCCTTCGTCGAGGGTGCCAAAGAAGGCTTCGATGTCGCGAAGAACCTGCTGCCGTATCTGGTGGCGATGCTGTGTGCGGTGGGCGTGCTGCGGGCGTCCGGGGCGCTGGACTTTGGCCTGGACGGGATTCGTCATCTGGTGGAATGGGCTGGTTGGGATACGCGATTCGTCGATGCGTTGCCAACCGCCATGGTCAAACCCTTCTCCGGCAGCGCTGCCCGGGCGATGTTGATTGAAACCATGAAGACCTCGGGCGTGGACAGCTTCCCGGCGCTGGTGGCGGCAACCGTCCAGGGCAGCACCGAAACGACGTTCTATGTGCTGGCGGTGTACTTCGGCGCCGTGGGCATCCAGCGCGCTCGGCATGCGGTCGGTTGTGCGCTGCTGGCGGAACTGGCCGGGGTGCTCGGTGCGATCGGCGTTTGCTACTGGTTCTTCGGTTGATGGGTGCTTGCTGATCCGGACAGCGCTTTGAGTGCTGTCTTGCGCTCCTCGAGCGGCAAGGCGCCAAGCTTTTCCACGGCGGCGTAGAACTTCAGCCAGTCACCGCCCGCCTGGTTGAACAATGCCGCAAATGCGGGTACCCATTGGTCATACAGGCCAAACGGCAGCAATCGGGCATTGTTCATCGGAGCATTGATCCAGGCGTCGTAGCGTTTGTCGCCTGCCCACTGACGGTCGCGCATTTGCCGGTATTCGCCACGTAACCGCTCAAACTCCGCCGCTTTGCGCTGACGCATTTGTTCGGCCGGCAATGGCAGCGCGTAGAGCTTCTCCAACCGCTTGCGGGTATCCAGCACCCGTTCGATGAACTGATCACGCTGGCGTGCCTGCGCATTGTTATCGGGAGGAAGGTTGCGAAAGGCGCGCCACTGACGAGTGCCCTCTTGCTCGACAAACGTGGCAAACGACTCGTTGAACTCGGTGTCGTCCTTCACATACATACGCTGATGCGCCAACTCGTGAAAAATCAGCGTAGCCAGTCGTTCATCGCCCCAACCCATCATCGAATTCAAGATCGGATCGTTGAACCAGCCGAGTGTCGAATAGGCCTCGACACCGCCAATCGACACATCCATACCTTGCAGACGTTGCAGGGCTGCTTCACCGCGAGCCGCGCTCTGGCTGTAATAACCGCGATAGGCCACGCAACCCGCGATGGGAAAGCAGTGGTTTTGCGGGGTCAGGGAGAATTCCGGCGTGACGAAAACATTCCAGACCACATATGGCCGGCCAATATCGGCGTACAGGCGATAGCTCTGGTTGTCCGGTAGACGCAGCTGCTGGCTGGCGAACGTCCGGGCCTTTTGTGACTGGGCCAGGTGAGCGCGCAGTTTTTGATCGCGAGCCGGATCGGCGATCACTTCGCAAACAGGCTCCCGCGCTCGCAACAGTTGCAGCTGGCCACTGGCCAACTGACTGTAATAGCTGACGCTGCTGCAACCGTTGAGCAACAAAAACATCACACCCGGAAACAAAACGCGAAAAACGCGATCAAGTAACCCAAGGCTTGGAAGTGGCCTGATCAAAATGAATTTACCCTGGAGAGTCTGCCCGCAAGACTATCCCGCCTGACTGGAGCTCCGCTATGCGCATGTTGATGCTGACGGGAAGCCTGCTGTTGCTGGCTGGCTGTGCTGGATTTGGACTACCGCACCACGATCCCTCGCAAGCCTGGATCGATCTGGATTCACAACAAGAAGATACGGCTTTGCAGGCACTGGAGGTCGACGACAAGGCCACTGAGGACAAGCGCTACTTTGAGGTTCAACCCGGCAGCCATGAGTTGACCGTTCGCTACCAGTTCACCGTGCAACCCACCAACATCGGGCCCGACGCTGAGCCGCTGTGGCGCGATTGTCAGATCAACGTGAAATTCAAGGAATTCAATGCCGGCGAGCGCTATGAACTGCAGGCGGGCAATATCGGTTTCCGGCCTTGGGCAAAGCTCTACGATCAACAGCGCAAAGTGATTGGTCAGGGCACGCCGGCGGGCTGCCAACGCACCTGATCAGCGTTATGCTGGATGCCTACCCCTTGAGACATCCAACATGCGCAGGTTGATGCTGTTGTTCGCCGCCAGTGTGGTCGCGGGCTGCCAAACCCCGATGCCGACACCCAATCCTCAAATGGCCTGGGTGGAGTTCTCTACGCCCTTCCCTAACGACAAGTTGTTGATGGCCGAGCGCCTCGACAAGCAGCGATTGCGCGACGGGCGTTATTTCGAAGTGTTGCCCGGCAGCCATGAGCTGGTCGTCCGGTTCGACTTCGAAGTACCCGGTGGCGGGGGCATGAGTATGATGAGTGGGCCCTCGGAACGGCTTTGCTACCTGACCATCAGATATGATCATTTCGAAGCCGGTCAGCGTTACGTGCTCGAAGGCCGCTCAATCGCCTTCACCCCTGGCGCCCGGCTGTATAACGCCAAGCGGGAGATCGTCGCTGAAGATCGGGAAGCCTACTGCCTGATGTGAGTGTCAGCGGTCGTTCTTCTGGTAGATGATCTTCTTGGTGCCGTTTTCACACGAACCCACGACCATATTCTTGTCGTGCACTTCGTCGTTGGTGACGATTTCAAGCGTGTAGGAGGTTACTCCGCTGGCCTGGATCTTGGCTTCGATCTCGGCCTTGAGTTCTTCACAGGGTTTCGGTGCGGCGATCGCCGATGTGGCCAGCGCGCAACAGATAACCGCCAAGGCAAAACGTTTCATGGTTGAAGCTCCTTTGAGGCAGCACGCACGGTAATGCGTTTTGGCTGCTGTCATTTATTCGACCACAGTTTTGCCGTTCAGGTTTTGTTTCAGGGCAAAAAGTTCGCAGCCCGAAGGCTGCGAAGCGCAAGCGTATTAGCCAACCAGCGTCGCATCCAGGCTGATTTTCGCATTCAGCACTTTGGACACCGGACAGCCTTCTTTAGCCTTGTTGCTCAGCTCTTCGAACTGGGCTTGAGTTGCGCCGGGGATTTTCGCCTTGAGGATCAGTTTCACGGCCGTGATCGCAAAGCCGCCATCCACCTGGTCCAGAGTCACTTCAGCGTTGGTATCGATGCTGTCGGCTTTCAGCCCCGCCTCCCCCAGAATCATAGAAAACGCCATGGAGAAACAACCCGCGTGGGCTGCGCCGATCAGCTCTTCCGGGTTGGTACCTTTGCCGCCCTCGAAGCGCGCTTTGAAGCCATAAGGTGCCTCTCTGAGTACGCCGGTTTCCGTGGAAATCGAGCCGATGCCGGTTTTCAGGTCCCCTTCCCAATGAGCCGATGCTTTCTTGGTGATAGCCATGCCTGTCTCCTCAAGAGCGGCGCGAAATGTCACGCCTTTGTGGTTTTCGATTAGCAGGGTTGTGAGGATAGACCGAGGCGCAAAGTTCATCCTGTCCGATCGGGACGCTTTTTTTGCAGGATTTTTTACCCGGCTATTGAATCTCGGGTATATGCCCACATTGCATGAAACACGCCTTTGGATTCGGCAGGTTTTTGCTCGCATAAAAACCTGCGCCCTCATTTGGAGAAGCAGGTTTATGAAACGACTGTCCGATATCAAGTTCTCGACCCTCGATCTGGTGCCTGTGCGCGAGAACGGCAGCCCCGCCCAGTCGCTGCGCAACTCGCTGGACCTGGCGCAACACGTCGAGAAGTTCGGCTACAACCGCTTCTGGGTCGCCGAGCACCACAACATGGATGGCATCGCCAGTTCCGCTACATCGGTGCTGCTCGGCTATCTTGCGGGCGGCACATCGACCATTCGTGTCGGTTCGGGTGGCGTGATGTTACCCAACCACGCGCCGCTGGTGATCGCGGAGCAGTTCGGCACCCTGGAAAGCCTCTATCCTGGCCGGATCGATCTGGGCCTTGGCCGTGCGCCTGGCTCCGATCAGATGACCGCGCGCGCGCTGCGCCGTGAACGCTCCGGCAGCGCCGATGACTTCCCGGAAGATGTCGCCGAACTGGTCCGCTACCTAGGCCCGCGAACCCCGGACCAACGCATCATCGCAATGCCGGGCACCGGTACGAATGTACCGGTCTGGCTGTTGGGTTCGAGCCTGTTCAGTGCACAACTGGCAGGTGAGCGCGGTTTGCCCTACGCATTCGCCTCACATTTCGCGCCGCGCTACATGCACGAGGCGATTCGCGTCTATCGCAACCATTTCAAGCCATCGGCCGTGTTGGACAAACCCTACGTGATGCTCGGTGTGCCGCTGGTGGCTGCCGACACCGATGAGCAAGCCGATTACCTGGCGACGTCGGTGTACCAAAGGATTCTCGCGCTCATGCGTGGTCAGAGCCTGGTGCAGCGTCCGCCGGTGGAATCCATGGATGGCCTGTGGCTACCCCATGAGCGAGAAGCTGTGCGTGATTTCCTGGGGTTGGCCATGGTGGGCAGCCCGCAGAAAATCCGCGCCAAGCTGGACGTGCTCATTGAGCAGACTCAGGCGGACGAGCTGATTTTTACCTGTGACTTGTACGAACATTCCGATCGCGTGCATTCCTACGAACTGCTGGCGCAAGTCATGAAAGGTTGATGCGAAAACCCGATGACAAAAAAGCCGACGCCTTGGCGTCGGCTTTTAATAACGCACAGAAATCGGGCTATCGCTTGTAAACAATGACCTTGGTGCCGCTTTCACAGGTGCCGACGATTTGTCCGCCGGCCTCAGCGCCTTTATCGACGATTTCCAGTGAATAACCGGAAACGCCCTTGGCATCCAGTTTCGCTGCGATTTCGGCTTTCAGTTCTTCGCATGGCTTGCCGGCCGCAAACACAGAACCGGCAAGGCTCAACAAACCTGCTGCCAATATAAATTTCTTCATCGGTTGCATCCCCTGGTCGAATCAAAAGGGTTATCCAGCGGTCTGCCAGACGCGCTCATACAGCGCTTTGCCATTCCCTGTGGCATACGGCCAGCACGCAAGTTCAGAAGACTAGACTAAAGTCAGCTGCTGGCAATCCGGAACCCGACCTTAAGGGTCACCTGAAAGTGCGCGGCCTTGCCATCCTTGATATGCCCTCGGGTTTCGGTCACTTCAAACCATTCCAAATACTTGATGGTTTTACTGGCTTCGGCCAGTGCGTTGTTGATCGCATCTTCAATGCTGGTGGTGGACGAGCCGACCAGCTCGACTTTCTTATAGGTGTGATGGTCAGTCATGGCGTTCTCCTCGGCGTGTGAATTACAGCCTAGCAGTGATTTTTCCTATTACTTCAGTCGACACATCCGCAGTGAAGTTCAGATTTACTGCACTTTCTCCTTCACCTGAAGTCCCAACCAACACACGCTACTCATCACCAATGCAGGAGAGCCACCATGGCCAGCACTTCGTTACGTAAAGCCTCATTGCAAAGCATGGAAGCCGAGATCGAGAGTCTGCTCAAGTCGTTGGAAAGCCTTAAGGACGACACCTCGGACGAGTCGCGTAGAACCCTGAAAAGCCTGAAAGTCAACGCCGAGAATGCGTTGACGCATTCGCGACACCTACTCTCCGATGCCTATGAAGAGGTCAAGGTCAAAACCCGTGAAACCGGGATCGCCACCCGCGATTACGCTCAGGAACATCCCTGGACAACAGCCGGAGTCGCGGTGGGTGCGTTGGGCCTGTTGGCTGCTTATTTGCTGTGCAAGCGTGATTAATCCGCTCGACGCAGCTCATTCTTGAGCCACTGCGCCAGTTGCCGGGCGCGTCCGTCTGCGGCGCGCTTGGGCAGCCACAACGCCAGTTGCGCCGAGGTTTCGCTGAAACCCCAAGGTGCAACCAGGCGGCCAGCCTTCAAGTCCTCGGCCACTAACGGCTCGGGGGCAATCGCCACACCCAGCCCCGCAACGGCAGCCTCCAGCAAGTAATACAAATGCTCGAAGCCCTGACCATACGTCAATGTCCCGGCGTCGAGGTCGCGCTGCTGCGCCCAGCTTGGCCAGGCTTGTGGGCGTGATGTGGTGTGCAACAGTGGTTCGCTCAGCAGTGCCGTAGCAGGCGAGTGTTTTAGTCCTTCATAACCGGCAAAGCGCGGGCTCATGACCGGTCCGATGCGTTCGCTGGCCAGTTCGAAGACCTGCATGTCCGCTGGCCACGGCGGTTCGGCGAACACCAGGAGTGCGTCCAGCCCCGGCCGTCGTGGGTCGAGATCGCCTTCTCCGGCAGACAGGTGCAACCGAAGGTCTGGCAGATCCGCATTGAGCCGTCCCAGGCGCGGGATGAACCAGCGCGCCAACAGGCTTCCCGAACAACCAAGCACGAAGGGTGCGTCGGCGGTGCTTTGCGTGAGCTCAGCGCACACGGTGCGCAAGCGTTCAAACGCTTCGGCGCTCACATCGCGCAGTCGCATGCCGGCATCTGTGAGTTTAAGGCCGCGACCTTCCTTGATGAACAGGCTCACACCCAAGTGCTCTTCCAGCACTTTCAACTGACGGCTGACGGCGCCATGGGTCACGTGCAGCTGTTCGGCAGCCTGACTGACGCTGTTTAAGCGAGCAGTGGCTTCGAAGGCGCGCAAGGCGTTCAGCGGTGGGAGATCGTGGCTCATTAGATCTGTGAGTTTTCCTGACAGGTTGTGGTGATCTTATCGGTTTTCAGCCGAGGACGTCAGGGGTAGAGTGAAGCCCATTATCACTTCACGCATTCAACTGGAGCGCCCCATGACCCAGACTAATCTGCGCAACGGCCCCGACGCCAACGGCCTGTTCGGCGCGTTCGGCGGCCGTTACGTCGCTGAAACCCTGATGCCGCTGATCCTCGACCTGGCCCGCGAATACGAATTGGCCAAGGAAGATCCTGCCTTCAAGGAAGAGCTGGCCTATTTCCAGCGTGACTACGTCGGTCGTCCAAGCCCGCTCTATTTCGCCGAGCGCCTGACCGAATTCTGTGGTGGCGCCAAGATCTACCTCAAGCGTGAAGAGCTGAACCACACCGGCGCGCACAAGATCAACAACTGCATCGGCCAGATCCTGCTGGCACGGCGCATGGGTAAAAAACGCATCATCGCCGAGACCGGCGCCGGCATGCACGGTGTGGCCACTGCCACCGTGGCTGCGCGTTTCGGTCTGGACTGCGTGATCTACATGGGCACCACTGACATTGAGCGTCAGCAGGCCAACGTATTCCGCATGAAGCTGCTGGGCGCTGAAGTGATCCCGGTCGTGGCGGGCACCGGCACCTTGAAAGACGCGATGAACGAAGCGTTGCGTGACTGGGTGACCAACGTCGACAGCACGTTCTACCTGATCGGCACTGTGGCCGGTCCACACCCATATCCTGCAATGGTTCGCGACTTCCAGGCCGTGATCGGCAAGGAAACCCGTGAGCAGCTGCAAGCCCAGGAAGGCCGCCTGCCGGACAGCCTGGTAGCGTGCATTGGCGGTGGTTCCAACGCCATGGGCCTGTTCCACCCGTTCCTCGACGACAAGAGCGTCGAAATCATCGGCGTTGAAGCCGCTGGCTACGGCATCGAAACCGGCAAGCATGCGGCGAGCCTGAACGGTGGCGTACCGGGCGTATTGCACGGCAACCGTACCTTCCTGCTGCAGGACGACGATGGCCAGATCATCGACGCCCACTCGATTTCTGCTGGCCTGGACTACCCAGGCATCGGCCCGGAACACGCCTGGTTGCATGACATCGGCCGCGTTCAATACACCTCGGTGACCGACGACGAAGCCCTCGCCGCGTTCCACCAGTGCTGCCGTCTGGAAGGCATCATTCCTGCCCTGGAAAGTGCCCATGCCCTGGCCGAAGTGTTCAAGCGCGCACCGACCTTGCCGAAGGATCACCTGATGGTGGTCAACCTGTCCGGCCGTGGCGACAAAGACATGCAGACCGTGATGCACCACATGGAACAATCCAAGCAGGAGAAACACTGATGAGCCGCCTGCAAACGCGTTTTGCCGAACTCAAGGAACAGAACCGCGCCGCCCTGGTGACCTTCGTCACCGCGGGCGACCCGAGCTACGACACGTCCCTGGCCATCCTCAAAGGCTTGCCGGCCGCTGGTGCAGACGTGATCGAACTGGGCATGCCCTTCACCGATCCGATGGCCGATGGCCCGGCGATTCAACTGGCCAACATTCGTGCGTTGGGCGCCAAACAGAATCTGGCGAAAACCCTGCAAATGGTCCGCGAGTTCCGCGAAGGCAATCAAGAGACGCCGCTGGTGTTGATGGGTTACTTCAACCCGATCCACATGTACGGCGTGCCGCGTTTCATCGCCGATGCCAAAGAGGCCGGCGTTGACGGCCTGATCGTGGTCGATCTGCCGCCGGAGCATAACGGCGAGCTGTGCGACCCGGCGCAGGCCGCGGGCCTGGACTTTATCCGTCTGACCACGCCGACCACCGACGATGTCCGCCTGCCGACCGTTCTCAACGGCAGCTCCGGGTTTGTGTATTACGTATCGGTGGCCGGTGTGACCGGTGCCGGTGCCGCGACGCTGGAGCACGTTGAAGAAGCCGTCGCTCGTCTGCGTCGTCATACCGATCTGCCGATCAGCATCGGTTTCGGTATCCGCACCCCTGAACAGGCTGCGTCTATCGCGCGTCTGGCCGACGGTGTTGTGGTGGGTTCGGCATTGATCGATCACATCGCCAATGCCACCTCGCCGGAACAAGCGGTGGATGGCGTGCTGAGCCTCTGCTCGGCGTTGGCCGAAGGCGTGCGCAAGGCCCGCATCAGCTGAAAGTAACGTGCATCAAAAGATCGCAGCCTGCGACAGCTCCTACAGATGAAATGTGATCTGTAGGAGCTGTCGCAGGCTGCGATCTTTGCTTTCTAAGCTATCAAGGCAACTCCAGTCCGCCCGATGCCTTATGCAGTTTGCGCAGATGTTCGCCGATTTGCTTCACGTTGGCTTCATTGGCGGCCATCTCGGCGGCTCGGCTCGGTTCGAGCAGCGCCCTCACCTCTTTGTCGAGATCACCGGTCAGTGCCTGGAGTTTTTTCTGGCGCAAACTGGTTTCCGCTTCCAGATGCTGCGACTCGCTTGGCTGCGGCAATCCATAACCGCCAGTGCCCAGCAACTCCGCCGGGCGACTGAGGAAGCCACTGTTGTCGAGAATCTGCCTGAGCGTTTCGTTGGCCCTGTCCATGCCGCCGTTCTTCAGCTCTCGAGCGCCTAGATATCGCTGCTTCACTTCATCCTGAGCCAACAGCATCTGGCGCCGAAAGCTCGCCTGTTCCAATAGCAGCAAGGCTGCGCTGGTGCGCAAGTCAGCCTGGCCGAACCATTCGCGGCGCTCATGGGCTTTCAAGTCCAGCCATTCTTCGACGGTGTCCTGCTTGATCGGCAGGTGCTTCTTCAGCACTTCGAACATGGCTTGATAACGATCGCGGAAAGAGTCGAAGCGATAGCCCAGACGCAGGGCTTCCCGTTGATCGTTCAACACGCTGGTGTCCGCCAGTCCGCGGCCTTTCAACACTTCCAGCAAACCGTTGGGCATGATGTTGTCGAGGGCGACCAGTTGCGCATTGTTGGTGCCGCCGCGTAGCAGTTTCAGCTCTTCCACTGCGCAGTTGTTCGACAGGAAGAAGTAGTTGCCGTCGTAACTCCAGTGCATTTCGGCGGCACGCTCCACCACGCCATCGATCTCGCTGCGCGACAGGTTCAACGGCACGGAGGCCAGGCTGCGCAGTTCGGTCTTGGTGTATTCGTCGATGACCTGGGCAAGGGGCAAAACAAACAGGCGTGACGGGTATTTACCCACAAGTCCGTCCCAGCTCGACAGTTGAACGTCGCCGACGAAGGCGCGGTACGACAGCACCAGATGCTGATCCAGATCCAGCCGGCAATCCGGCCCGCGTGGACGGCCCGGTGCGCAGATCACCAGCCGCAACATGCTGTGGCCCCAGCGGCTGACCCAGTTCTGATTGGCCTCGGCCAGCAGATAGTCAACGGCGTAGACCCGTTCCGGATCAACGTGGCCTAACGGCGTTTTGGCGAAGTCATTACCGGCATTGAGGAAGGCGAAGGTTTGGCCGCAAGCGTTCCTGGCAGCGGGCGCCCAGCCAAAGCGTTCTTCGTAGTAGCGATACAGCGCGGGGCGACGGCAGGCGTAGCTCGGGTCGAGGAGGAAGTACTCCATGTTGACCGCGACGAACTCCTTCGGACTGCTTGTCTCGTAGATGTCCGGGCTGCGGGCGATCTGCCGGTTGTGCTGTTCGCGCTCGCCACGACGGCCGACGTATTGCTGCCACCCGGCGAGGTCAAGCAGGCGCGGATCGTCGCTGAGGGTAAAGCGCCGATCGGATTGGCTCCGGCATTCGTCCGGAATGCCAATCAGGCCCGAACTGTTACTGCGTTGGGTGCAACGCTGAATCAGTTTGCGCTCGATATCCGACCACAGGCGCGAACGATCATAAATATGAGTCAACTCATGCAGGACGGTGGCCAGCATTTCCCGGCGCACAGTGCCGTGGGGGCGATAAGTCTTTTTGGTCGCGGCACTGCCGTCCGTGAGGCTGGCCAACAGATTGCGATTCAGATCGAGCTCCGAGACCAGTGATGCCTGTCCGTAGGCATTCTTGGGCATGTCATCGGTCCAGCCGACATCAATGCGCCGGTCCAGTTGCTCGATGAAGCGCGGCGGCAGGGCCTGCATGGCTTCATCGAGCAGGGCCTGGCTGGCTTGCTGTTGCGCGGGCGTCAGACCTTCGGTCTTGAGCTGTAATTGAAGGCCAGCGTGGGCCGTGTTGCCAAGCAGCAACAGGGCCCCGGCCAGCAGCCAGGCGCCTGGACCCTTCACAGTGCGAGGATGGCTTCGGCGAGATCCTGGTCACTGGCATCACGAGCTTCCGGCACGCGGGTGCGCAACAAATCAAACGCGGACTCCAGGTGTGCGCCACGAATATCGCCATTGCTGGCGACGAAGCTGGCGGCATCGTCCTGGGCTTCGCGGACAATCTTCGAATCGCGAATGGACGTGGTGGTATCGGAAGTGAAATCAAGTGTGCGCTGGGTAGCGCGAATCAGAATGTTACTGGTGGCGACCAGAGTTTGTGCCTGGGCCACGTCGGCCAACAGAAACAGGCCTAAGACGGCAGCAATGAGCGGGTTACGCATGGAACGACTCCAGATAAAACAAGGATAACTATTGGACGAGTATTGCCTGTGCCAGTTCAAGGTCGCCAGCATGAAGTTTCGGCTGGGTCTGGCGTAGATACAGCAGGGCCGCTTCCAGTTGCGCGCCTCTCAATCGACCGTCACTGGCAATGAATGCCGCGGCATCATCCCGGGCGTCGAGCAGTTTATGGTCGAAGGGGGCGGAGGTCACCAGGCTTGTGGCGTAACCGCTGGCAACCGTGCCTTGGGTAGACAGGTTGAAAGCGTCGTAGGCTTGGGCCGAACCGTTATAGCCAAGAGCAAGGAACACTGGAGCGATCAACAGATTTGAAAGAAAACGCATGAGACTCGACAGTTGCAAGTGAGTCCCAAGGCTAGCGTAAGGCCCATTCTAGAGCCAGCGCCGAAATATCGGGACGCGACCGGCGCGTCCCATATCAGCGGTTTCGCTTAGATCGACAGGATGGCTTGCGCCAGCTGTGCGTCTGTCGCATTCAACGCAGGCGCCTGGTGGCGAATGTGGTCGAGTGCGCTTTCGAGTTTTACACCGCGGATAGAGCCTTCGCTGGCGACGAAGCTGGCAGCGTCATCACGGGCAGCAAGCACGATCTTGTCATCCTTGAAGGACGACGTGACGTCGGACGTCGAATCGGAGCTCGACTTGAGTGCTCCAACGACGGCGTCGGTGGTCACGATGAAGCTGGTGGCGTGGGAATTGGCAGCCACGGCAAGCAAGGCTGCAGCGCTGAGCAGACGTAGTCGGGACATGGTGTTACTCCTTTGGAAAAGCTCGATGAGAGGTGCGTGCCCGGCCATTCAGCGCCGGAGCTTCGATCACCCCGTTCTGGTTGGATATTAGGCCTGTATATGTCGGTCGACCAGCCTGCTTGAAAAAACTCTGTGTAACAGCTGCAAGGTTAAACCTTACAGTTCAACTGTACCTGTGCATTTTTTGATTTTGTGAAACTGTACTATTTTTACTTTTTTGACCCTTAAACGACAAGACCCGTCGTGGTTTCCCACGACGGGTCTTGTTTGTTCAATTCGGGTGCTGGCGGTGGACCCTTCAGGTCAGAGCCAGCGACGCTAACTTAGCGCCAGAACGGCTTGCTCAGCTCTTCGTAGCGTTGTGCTTCGCTAATCCCGGCGTCAGCCAGCAGACGCGAATCCAGGCGAGCCAATTGGTGGCGGCTGGAGATGCGGCGCTGCCACAGCATCAGGTTGGCGATAACGCGCAGAGGCATGGAAGCCTGGGTTTTTGCAGCAGTGTTTTCGAAGAACAGTTCGGAACTGAGTGTACGTTCCATGGTTGACATCCTTCCGCTTGTGGCGGGATCAGGTAGTGGTTTAACTGGTGCCCATGTTCCTCTTCTTTGCCTAGTCTCTGTAGATACAGTTCATCTGTATTGTGAGAGCTCAGTTAACTGTTTATAGGGGGTGTACTGGTCTAAATTGAGGCAACTGTACCTATCTGCACTAATTCTGTGCATTTTTAGGTTTTTGGTCGGAGGGTGTAGGCTTTTTCGGTAGGAAATGACCAGTACAGCAGTACAGTTTTTTCAATAATAGAAACGGACAATGAGGAGCTGACGAAACTGTGTTTGCGTCAGCTCCTATCTGTATCAATTACTTCTTCAGCATTTGCCCGGTTTCTTCCAGGTTGATGTGCCAGCTCAGTGCATCGCGCAGGATATGCGGGGTGTGTCCACCGAGAGCACAAGCGGCTGTGAAGTAGTCATCAAGCGCCTGGCGATAATCCGGGTGCACACAATTATCGATGATGATGCGCGCCCGCTCCCGAGGCGCCAGGCCGCGCAGGTCCGCCAGGCCGACTTCGGTGACGAGGATGTCGACGTCATGCTCGGTGTGGTCTACGTGGCTGACCATCGGCACTACGCTTGAGATCGCGCCGTTCTTGGCGATCGACTTGGTCACGAAGATGGACAAATGCGCATTGCGCGCGAAATCGCCAGAACCACCGATCCCGTTCATCATCCGCGTACCGCAAACGTGAGTGGAGTTGACGTTGCCGTAGAGGTCGAACTCAAGCGCCGTGTTGACGCCGATGATGCCCAGGCGGCGCACGACTTCAGGATGGTTGGAAATCTCCTGCGTGCGCAGCACCAGTTTGTCCTTGTAGCGCTCCAGGTTGCCGAATACGTCGGCATTACGTCGACTCGACAAGGTGATCGAGCTGCCCGACGCAAAGCTCAGCTTGCCGGCGTCGATCAGGTCGAAGGTCGAGTCCTGAAGTACTTCGGAATACATCGTCAGGTCTTCGAACGGCGAATCGATCAGGCCGCACATCACCGAGTTGGCAATGGTGCCGATACCGGCCTGCAGCGGGCCGAGCTTGTTGGTCATGCGCCCAGCCGCGACTTCCTGCTTGAAGAAGTTGATCAGGTGGTCGGCAATGCCCTGAGTCTCGGCGTCTGGCGCCAGCACCGTGGATGGCGAGTCGCCCTGATTGGTGATGACGATGGCGACAATCTTTTCCGGTGGAATCGGGATGGCGGTGCTGCCGATACGGTCATCGACCTTGACCAGCGGAATAGGCGTGCGGGTCGGGCGATAGGTCGGGATGTAGATGTCGTGCAGACCTTCGAGGTTCGGGTTGTGCGCCATATTGATTTCGACAATGACGTGCTTGGCGAAAATCGCGAAGCTGGCCGAGTTGCCCACCGAAGTCGTCGGCACAATGTGCCCTTGTTCGGTGATTGCCACAGCTTCAATCACGGCGATGTCCGGCAGCTTCAGTTGCTGGTTGCGCAATTGCTCCACGGTCTCGGACAAATGCTGGTCGATGAACATGACCTCGCCGGCGTTGATCGCCTTGCGCAAGGTGCTGTCGACCTGGAACGGCATGCGTCGTGACAGCACGCCGGCTTCGGTGAGTTGCTTGTCGAGGTCGTTGCCCAGGCTCGCACCTGTCATCAGGGTGATCTTCAGCGGCGTGACCTTGGCGCGTTCGGCCAGTGCCTGTGGCACGGCCTTGGCTTCACCGGCGCGGGTGAAACCACTCATGCCGACGGTCATGCCGTCTTCAATCAAGGCGGCGGCTTCGGCAGCGCCCATCACTTTGTCCAACAACGAAGGCAGGCGAATACGGTCACGGTACATGGATTATTATCTCGGGCAACAAGTAACAGGACGTGCAGTCTAGTGAATTACGCCGAGTCCTGTCCCGCTACCAAGGTCGCAAAAGAGCTGTCTATTTCGGGCCTTTTGAGCAAAACACCATTACCGGATCGGTAACAAAAGCGTAGTTTTGTCCGACGATTTGCGCAAACAAAAACGCCCCGACGAATCGGGGCGTTCTGTATGCCGCGCAGAATTACTCGACGGCTTTGACCATGTCTTCGATGACCTTTTTAGCGTCGCCGAACACCATCATGGTTTTATCCAGGTAGAACAGTTCGTTGTCCAGGCCGGCATAACCGCTGGCCATCGAGCGTTTGTTGACGATGATGGTCTTGGCCTTGAACGCTTCGAGGATCGGCATGCCGGCAATCGGCGACTTCGGATCGTTCTTGGCGGCCGGGTTGACCACGTCGTTGGCGCCCAATACCAATACCACGTCGGCCTGGCCGAACTCGGAGTTGATGTCTTCCATCTCGAACACCTGGTCGTAAGGCACTTCGGCCTCGGCCAGCAATACGTTCATGTGGCCCGGCATACGACCGGCAACCGGGTGGATCGCGTACTTCACGGTCACGCCGCGATGAGTTAGCTTCTCGGTCAGTTCTTTCAGTGCGTGCTGTGCCCGCGCTACCGCCAGGCCGTAGCCCGGAACGATGATCACGGTGTCGGCGTTGGTCAGCAGGAAGGTCGCGTCGTCAGCCGAACCGGATTTCACCGGACGGGCTTCTTTCGAACCCGCCGGGCCGGCCGCATCCGCCGTATTGCCGAAGCCACCGAGCAGCACATTAAAGAAGGAACGGTTCATCGCCTTGCACATGATGTACGAGAGGATCGCACCGGACGAACCCACCAGCGAACCGGCGATGATCAGCATCGAGTTGTTCAGCGAGAAGCCGATACCCGCTGCCGCCCAACCGGAGTAGCTGTTGAGCATCGACACCACGACCGGCATGTCGGCGCCACCGATCGGGATGATGATCAGCACGCCGAGCACGAAGGCCAGGGCCAGCATCACTGCGAAAGCGGTGTAGTCGCCGGTGAGCATGAAGGTCACGCCCAGGCCCAGTGTCGCCAGACCCAGCAGCAGGTTCAGCTTGTGCTGGCCGGTGAACTGCACCGGGGCACCCTGGAACAGGCGGAACTTGTACTTGCCTGACAGCTTGCCGAACGCGATCACCGAACCGGAGAAGGTGATTGCACCAATGGCCGCGCCGAGGAACAGTTCCAGGCGATTACCGGCCGGAATTGCGTCGCCGAGCTGATGGACGATCCCCAGCGACTGTGGCTCGACCACGGCAGCCACGGCGATGAACACCGCAGCCAAACCGATCATGCTGTGCATGAAGGCGACCAGCTCCGGCATCTTGGTCATTTCAACGCGTTTGGCCATGATCGAACCGGCGGTACCGCCGATCAGCAGGCCGACGATCACGTAGACGATACCGTCCTGTGCCAGTTCGGCACCGAGCTTGTAGATCAGGCCGACCGTGGTGAGGATCGCCAGGCCCATGCCGAGCATGCCGAACAGGTTGCCGCGACGCGACGTGGTGGGGTGCGAAAGGCCCTTGAGCGCCTGGATGAAGCAGACCGAGGCGATCAAATACAGGGACGTAACCAGGTTCATGCTCATGCTTGCTGCACCTCAGCCTTGACTGCTTCAGCCTTGGCGGCCGGCGCTTTTGCTGGCGCTTTCTTCTTGAACATTTCCAGCATGCGACGGGTGACCAAAAAGCCACCGAACACGTTCACCGCGGCCAGGGCCACAGCCAGAGTGCCCATGGTCTTGCCCAGTGGCGTCACGGTCAAAGCCGCTGCCAGCATGGCACCGACGATCACGATCGCCGAGATCGCGTTGGTCACCGCCATCAACGGGGTGTGCAGCGCAGGCGTCACGTTCCAGACCACGTGGTAACCGACATAAATCGCCAGCACGAAGATGATCAGGTTGTAGATACCGTCAGAGATCAGCATGTCTTCCATTGTTTTTATCCTCAGCCGTTCTTGCGCACGATCTGGCCGTCGCGGCACATCAGGCACGCGGCGACGATGTCGTCTTCAAGGTTGATCACCAGTTGTCCTTCTTTATCGAACAACAGTTTCATGAAGTCCAGCAGGTTGCGGGCATACAGCGCCGAAGCGTCAGCCGCCACCGCGCCGGCCAGGTTGGTCGGGCCGACAATGGTCACGCCATTCTCGATGACCACCTGATCGGCCACGGTCAGCGGGCAGTTGCCGCCCTGGGCTGCCGCGAGGTCGATGACCACCGAGCCCGGCTTCATCTGCGACACGGTTTCCGCGCTCAACAGCGTCGGAGCCTTGCGACCCGGAATCAGTGCGGTAGTGATGACGATGTCAGCCTGCTTGGCGCGTTCGTGTACGGCCGCGGCCTGGCGCTGCATCCAGCTGGCTGGCATAGGGCGTGCGTAACCGCCGACACCGACGGCGCATTCACGCTCTTCATCGGTCTCGTACGGCACGTCAACGAACTTGGCGCCGAGGGATTCGATCTGCTCTTTAACCGCAGGACGCACGTCAGACGCTTCGATCACTGCACCCAGGCGTTTGGCCGTGGCGATCGCCTGCAAGCCGGCAACACCGGCACCGAGAATCAGCACGCGCGCCGCTTTCACGGTGCCCGCAGCGGTCATCAGCATTGGCATGAAGCGCGGATAGTGGTGAGCAGCCAGCAACACGGCTTTATAACCGGCGATGTTGGCTTGCGAGGACAGCACGTCCAGGCTCTGGGCGCGTGAGGTACGAGGCGCCGCTTCCAGAGCGAAGGCAGTAATGCCGCACTCGGCCATTTTTGCGATGGTTTCATTGCTGAACGGGTTGAGCATGCCCACCACAATGGTGCCGCTCTTGATCAGTGCGAGCTCGCTGTCACTGGGGGCGACAACTTTGAGAATCAGCTCTGCACCAAACGCATCGTTGGCGCTGCCAATGCTTGCGCCTGCCGCTTCATAGGCACTGTCGACAACGCTGGCATTAATGCCGGCGCCGCTTTGTACAGTGACCTTATGGCCCTGGCCGATCAGCTTCTTGATGGTTTCCGGGGTTGCAGCAACCCGTGTTTCACCGGTCTGGGTTTCGAGAGGAACACCAATGTGCACGTCAAATCTCCTGCGTGATCTTATTGAGTAAACCCATGCACTACGGATGGTGCGGCTGGGGCGGCCGATCAGCACGATCCCGCCAAATCAGGGCGGGGCGCGGCATTTTGCAGGCGAACTTTGTGCCCTTCAAGGGATTATGACGGGTGACGGAAAATTAACTACAAGTCACCCCGTGACCGAATGTCGCAACCGACAGGCCCGATCCCTTGTAGACCGTGCTTTGTAAGGATTTTGAGCGAAATTCAATAATTTGCACATCGGCCGTATGAATGATGCGGCATCGTCGCAAAATAGTGGCGCAAAGCCGCGTCAACCGGCGCTTGTGGGACGATTGTTCGGCTGCTTAGTACAGTTTGCTGTTACGCGACAAATACTTATATCTGTAGGGCTTTGTGTTTGCTGACTACGAGGTCAGATAATGGCTTCGAGCCTTTATCCTTCTAGGCTGTAGCCGTGGGCCTGATTTACCAGCCAGTCACGAAAGGCCCTTAATGACGCGGATTCGACCTTTCGCTCTGGAATCATCAGGTAATAGGCCTTAATGCTGGAGAGTGCCTGAGGGTTGGCAATCACCAGGCGTTTCTCGGCCAGTTCACGCTGAATCAGGAACGGCGGGATCAGGGCAATGCCCATGTCGTGCATGGCTGCTTGGGCAAGCATGGAGAATAGTTCGTAGCGCGGTCCTGTCATGTCTCGGGGGACATTCAGGTGTTGAGAGTCGAACCATTGGCGCCAGGCGTAAGGGCGTGTGGTTTGTTGCAGGAGGGGCAGGTCAGCGATTTCGCCGGGCGTCAGAAGAGGCTTTTTTCCCAGTAAGTTGGGGCTGCACACAGGCATCGGATTTTCACCCATCAACCTGTGGGATTCCGTACCTGACCAATCTGCATCGCCGAAATAGATTGCCGCGTCGAATTCGGTGTCTGCAAACAGAAACGGGCGTGTGCGGTTGGTCAGGTTGACTGTCACCTCAGGGTGTTTTTGCTGGAAGTCCTTGAGGCGCGGCAGCAACCACTGGGTGCCGAAGGTCGGAACCACGGCCAGCTCAATCACATTGGCGCCCTGCTGGCCCATGACCGACAGCGTGTCTCGTTCAACGGCATCGAGCTGGGTGGCGACGCGGCGACTGTAGGAAAGTCCGGCCTCCGTCAGCTTCACTCCGCGTCTCGAGCGTCGGAACAGTTCCACGCTGAGGAACTCCTCAAGGCTGGCGATCTGTCGGCAAATCGCCCCTTGGGTCAGCGACAATTCCTGGGCTGCCTTGGTAAAGCTTTCATGGCGTGCTGCCGCCTCGAAGCTGATCAGGGCGGTGGTACTGGGAATCTTCCTGCGCATGTACGTCAACCTCACTAATGCATCGCATAAAGGCTCTTCTGCGACGTTTCGAAGTGAGAAATTAGCACAACAGTATGCGAAATCCTCGTTTGCCGAGACGACGAACCCGGCCTAGGATCAGTCCACGTTATTTGACCTGTTTCGAGAGGACACACTCATGGCCGGTAAAGCTAGCTTCAACTGGATCGATCCACTGCTGCTGGATCAACAGCTTACTGAAGAAGAGCGCATGATTCGCGACACCGCTGCGCAATTCGCCCAGCAGAGTCTTGCGCCTCGCATTCTTGAAGCTTTCCGCCATGAGAAGACCGATCCGGCGATCTTCCGCGAGATGGGCGAAGTTGGCCTGTTGGGCGCCACCATCCCGGAGGAATACGGCGGCAGCGGTCTGAACTATGTCAGCTACGGCCTGATCGCCCGAGAAGTCGAGCGTATCGACTCTGGTTATCGTTCGATGATGAGCGTGCAGTCTTCGCTGGTGATGGTGCCCATCAATGAATTCGGTACCGAAGCCCAGAAGCAGAAATACCTGCCGAAACTGGCGTCGGGTGAATGGATCGGTTGCTTCGGTCTGACCGAGCCTAACCACGGTTCCGACCCGGGCGCGATGATTACTCGTGCACGCAAAGTCGAAGGCGGCTACAGCCTGACCGGCAGCAAAATGTGGATCACCAACAGCCCGATCGCCGATGTGTTCGTGGTCTGGGGCAAGGACGATGCTGGCGACATCCGTGGCTTCGTACTGGAAAAGGGCTGGAAAGGCCTGAGCGCTCCGGCGATTCACGGCAAGGTCGGCCTGCGGGCGTCGATCACCGGTGAGATCGTCATGGATAACGTGTTTGTTCCGGAAGAGAACATCTTCCCGGATGTCCGTGGCCTGAAAGGTCCTTTTACCTGCCTCAACTCCGCGCGCTACGGCATCTCCTGGGGTGCATTGGGTGCCGCCGAGTTCTGCTGGCACACCGCTCGTCAGTACACCCTGGATCGTCAACAGTTCGGTCGCCCATTGGCCGCTACTCAGTTGATCCAGAAAAAACTGGCCGACATGCAGACCGAGATCACCATGGCACTGCAAGGTTGCCTGCGTCTGGGGCGTATGAAGGATGAAGGCACGGCGGCGGTCGAAATCACCTCGATGATGAAGCGCAACTCTTGCGGCAAGTCCCTGGACATCGCCCGCATGGCTCGTGACATGCTGGGTGGCAATGGTATTTCCGATGAGTTCGGCGTTGCACGTCACCTGGTCAACCTGGAAGTGGTGAACACCTACGAAGGTACGCACGACGTCCATGCACTGATCCTGGGTCGTGCGCAGACTGGCCTCCAGGCGTTCTATTAATAGGAGAACGTCCATGGGCGCGCTATCGCATCTACGGGTACTGGATTTATCGCGGGTGCTGGCAGGGCCTTGGGCCGGGCAGATCCTGGCCGACCTTGGCGCCGAAGTGATCAAGGTCGAGCGCCCGGGCAACGGTGATGACACGCGTGCCTGGGGGCCGCCGTTCCTTAAAGACGCCTATGGCGAGAACACCAGCGAGGCCGCCTACTACCTGTCGGCCAATCGCAACAAGCAATCGGTCACCATCGACTTCACGCGTCCAGAAGGGCAGAAACTGGTTCGTGATCTGGCCGCCAAGTCGGACATCCTGATCGAGAACTTCAAGGTCGGAGGCCTGGCGGCTTATGGTTTGGACTATGAGTCGCTGAAGGCAATCAATCCGGATCTGATCTATTGCTCGATTACCGGGTTTGGTCAGACTGGACCGTATGCCAAGCGTGCTGGTTATGACTTCATGATCCAGGGGTTGGGCGGGCTCATGAGCCTGACTGGGCGACCTGAAGGCGAAGAAGGTGAAGGACCGGTGAAGGTGGGCGTCGCGTTGACGGACATTCTGACCGGGCTCTACTCGACAGTCGCGATCCTGGCGGCGCTTGCGCATCGGGATCACGATGGTGGTGGTCAGCATATCGATATGGCCTTGCTCGACGTCCAGGTGGCATGCCTGGCCAACCAGGCGATGAACTATCTGACCACGGGCAATGCGCCAAAACGTTTGGGTAATGCTCATCCGAACATCGTGCCGTATCAGGATTTTCCTACGGCGGATGGTGATTTCATCCTTACCGTGGGTAATGACGGACAGTTCCGCAAGTTCGCGGAAGTGGCTGGGCAGCCGCAGTGGGCAGACGACCCGCGCTTTGTGACCAACAAATTGCGGGTGGCTAACCGGGCAGTGCTGATTCCGCTGATACGTCAGGCGACAGTGTTCAAGACTACGGCGCAATGGGTGGCACAGCTGGAGCAAGCTGGTGTTCCGTGCGGGCCTATCAATGATCTGGCACAGATGTTTGCCGATCCCCAGGTCAAGGCGCGTGGCTTGGCAATCGAACTGCCGCATGCGCTGGCCGGAATAGTGCCTCAGGTAGCGAGTCCGATTCGTCTGTCGGAGACGCCGGTGGAGTACCGTAATGCGCCGCCTTTGCTGGGTGAGCATACGCTGGAGGTGTTACAGCGGGTGCTGGGAATGGATGCTTCGGTGGTGTCTGCTTTCAAAGCGTCCGGCGTTCTTTGATTATGTCTTCTATATAGAGGCGCGTATTTGCACCTCTATATAGAGGGTAGGCAGGTCCTTTCTGCAAGCTATTGATAGAAAAGCAAAATCAGTGCTTGACGGCAGATCTCAGGTGTCTATAATTCGCCCCACTTCCGGCGCAGTCGAAACGGAAAATTCCTTGGTAAACAAAGAGTTACGCAGTTTTCGGCAGCAGGTTGCTTCAGTTCATCGAAGCCAAAAGGAAGTTGAAAAAGAGGTGTTGACATCAGCGGGTAACGCTGTAGAATTCGCCTCCCGCTGATGAGAGATCTGAAGCGCAAGTGGTTGAAGTTGTTAAGGAAATCCTTGAAAA